>JADFZT010000011.1:0-64314 GCA_015232395.1 Magnetococcales bacterium
CTTCCGAAGCCCTGCAATTGCTGTTTGAAGGTCAGCGGCCCTCCTTCATGCAGTCTAACGAAGCTGAATAGTTACGCCAAACTTACAGTATGAAATTGATTTTGATCAGGTGAAGGTGGTTGATAGCGCACACTCAATCATCGGGATGTTACTTCTCCTGAGAGAACATAACGGTAGAAAAGAAGGGTCAATCAAGGCGATCAAATGTTCTGCGCAAGTTGCAAGAATCTTCCATATTCCAGAATTCCGTCACCTGTTTCCTTGTACTGAAAAGGGGTCGTCTTAAATTTTGGAGAGCGTTTAGCTGCATCAAGGCCAAAAGCGACCTATTGCACAGGCTCTTCGGATCCTGGAAGTTGGGGTCGCTTCGTCACTCCTGATGATATCCCACGATTTGCGTTATAGCCGGATCCAGCCCGAAAGAGGGGCCACAGGCCCCAACAATCGACGGGTATCAGCCAGCTTTGGCCACCTCCAACCGCCTGTTTAGCGCCCGAAACGCCAGGAACAAAAACAGCAATCCCCCCACCACTGCCAAAATGCCTCCCAAACCCATGATCCACATGGGGATTTTTTCCTGAAGGGTGACGAGGCCTTGGGCCGCTCCTGCGGTTTTCCTCTGCACCCCATGCCCGCCGGACCAGGCCAGGCCGAAGATGTGCAGAGAGGAACCCACCCCATAGAGGATGAGCTGGCGGGTGGCCCATTTTTCCCCGGGACGTTCAAATCCCAGGCGGGGGAGCAGGTGATAGGTCAAGCCCATGAACGCCAGGGTGATGGAGACGATGGAGCCGTGATAGTGGGCCGGAATGGTGACGTCGACCCCGGAGATCAAAAAGCCGATAAGCCCCCCCACCCCAAACAGAAAGATGGAGAGGAGCAGGGCTGCGCGTTCCGGTTTTTTCTGCTCCTCAGCTGATCCGGTTGTAAACGATGACCACAGGAGCGCCAGCCCCAAGGGGAGGGCGGCCATGCCACCGCCAAACTGCATCTGCCAGGTGAAGGCCTCCCGATGGTCTGGGGAGTCCACATCAAAAGAAGCATGGATGACCGGCCCCAGAAGGGCGGGGAGAGCACCGATAACCAGCAGTATCATGGCCACCCGTGGGGTCAGCCCACGCATCACCGCCCCCGAGGTCCACGCCAGCCACAGCCACGCCACCAGCATCAACTGGCCATGGGTAAACTGCAAAATGTGACCACTGCCCCAAAAGAGCAGCTCAAACCAATATTCATCCCGCTCCAAGCCCGTGGGCATGTTGGCGTGGGTCCACCAGAAGGAGCCCGCCGCCATGAGGGCGATGAGCAGCGCCGTCACCACCCCAAAGCGCAACGCCCCCTCGCCGCTACCGGAGCCGGGATAGGGGCGGCTGTTGACCAGGCCGTGCACCGCCATCACCAGAAAACCGCCACAAAAGAGCCCCAGCCCCAAAAAAAACGCGCCGTTATCCAACACCGGCACATAGTTGTTCATATAAGGGAGATCTTCTCCCAGAAAGGGGGACAAGGTGATGATGATCGCCCCGGCCCAGGCGATCTGAAGGGAGGTTTTACCCACCCTGGCCATCTTTTCCGAAAGCCCCAAAGCGGCAAAAACACCGGCAAAGGAGAGGAACCATACCAGCACCGACAGGTCCACATGGATCACCAGTGCCGTGCGGAAGGAGCCCACCCAGGGAATAAAATCGTGAATCACCGGGGTGCGCGCCAGCACGATTAAAATCACCACCAACCCCGCTCCCACCAGGGAAGCCAGCGCCAGCATCAGCCAGCCCGCCACCAGAGAGCGGCCGGAATCAGTAGGAAGAGTCAGAGAAAAATCGTTTTGGTTCATGGTATTCGCTTAAAAGGGGTGGGGCTTCCAGAATATGCTGTTTGGGCAACTGTCCGATCAGCAAAACAGCTCAAGGGGAAGAATAAACACGGTTTTTGGGGTAAAATGAAGGAAAAATCGGTGGGTGGATTGCGGGCTCGGGGTCATTCTCTTAAACTTCATAGCCATATCCGCAAGAACCCAACCATCTTTTTCAGGCAACCATCGAAACAGGGGAAATATGTTGAACCAGGAGAATCATAGACACATCGCCATCTGGCTTTTCATCAGCTGTGGGCTGGTCTTTGCCATGGTGGTTTTGGGGGGAGTCACCCGCTTGACCGGTTCCGGGCTCTCCATGGTCAACTGGGCGCCCATCATGGGTTGGCTCCCTCCCATGACTCATGAAGCGTGGATGGAAACCTTCGCCGCCTATCAGCTGAGCCCCGAATATCAAAAAATCAACACCGGGATGGATCTGGAAGGGTTCAAGGGAATCTTCTGGTTGGAGTTTCTCCATCGCCTGTTGGGCCGCACCATCGGCTTGGTCTTTTTGCTGCCGTTTCTTTTTTTCTGGCTCACCAAGCGCATCCCGGCAGGCTTGACCCCTCAACTCCTCATCATGTTCGTCCTGGGGGGGCTCCAGGGGGTGCTGGGTTGGTACATGGTCAAAAGCGGCTTGGTCCACGACCCCCACGTCAGCCAATATCGCCTCACAGCCCACCTGGGAGCCGCATTGGTGATCCATGCCTACATGTTTTGGGTCGCTTTGGGGCTCTGGTTTCAGGGGGATGCCGCCAGCGAAGGAGAAGACAACGCCGGTGGTGGAATGCGGGTGGTGGCGATCTTCATGGCCCTGCTCATCTTCATCACAGCTCTATCCGGAGGCTTTGTCGCAGGGCTGGATGCGGGATTGGTCTACAATACCTTTCCTTTGATGGATGGCGACTGGATGCCCGCCGACTATCACGCCCTGGAACCGATGATGCTCAATTTTTTTGAAAATCCCGCAGCCGTACAGTGGGATCATCGCGTGTTGGCCATGTTGACCGCACTGGGGGTGCTGGGGCTTTGGCTTATAGGATGGCTGTTGGAATTTGAGGGGCGGCTGCGTTTGGGGCTCAACCTCATGCTGGCAGTGGTGGGAATTCAGGTCATCCTGGGAATTACGACTCTGATCTTCTATGTCCCCATTCCCCTGGCTTCCGCCCACCAGGCCGGAGCCGTGGTGCTCTTTACCCTGGCCCTCTTCAATGCCCACCAGTGGCCAAAAGGGTTCTAAGCCCCCTGGAACGCCAGCTTGATTCTGTCAGGTGAAATCTAAGGTCAAGATCTAAAGGTCAAGATCAAAGGAAAGAGCAAGAGCAAAATCAAGAGCAAAATCAAAAGAAAGACCGTGGGGGCTCGCCCCCACACCCCCGGGGGGATGTAAATCAAAAGCAAAAAAGAAAATTCAAGATCAAAAGAAAGACCGTGGGGGCTCGCCCCCACACCCCCGGGGGGATGTAAATCAAAAGCAAAAAAGAAAATTCAAGATCAAAAGCAAAAAAGAAAATTCAAGATCAAAAGCAAAAAAGAAAATTCAAGATCAAAAGAAAGACCTTGGGGGGAAGGAATCCCCCCCAATCCCCCCCCGCTTTTTTTTAATAGTTAAAATCAAAACCACCAAAAATTATTGGAACTTAGCCCATCCAGAAAGATCTGAATTTTCAATGATCAAACACTTTTTAAAAATATTCCTCCTGGTCGGAATCCTCGGGATTCCAGGAAACCCCACTATGGCCAATCCCCCGAAAAACCCAACCAACCGCCTCATCCACGAAACCTCCCCATACCTCCTCCAACACGCCCACAACCCAGTAAACTGGTACCCCTGGGGAGAAGAAGCCCTCAAAAAAGCCAAAGAAGAAGGAAAACCAATCCTCGTCTCCATCGGCTACGCCGCCTGCCACTGGTGCCACGTCATGGAACGGGAAAGCTTTGAAGACACCCCCACCGCCAAACTCCTGAACCAACACTACATCGCCATCAAAGTGGACCGGGAAGAACGACCCGACCTGGACGGCCACTTCATGGATATCCTCACCACCATGACCGGCTCCGGAGGTTGGCCCCTCAACCTCATCCTGACGCCAGACCTCAAACCCATCTATGGCGGTACCTACTTCCCCCCGGAATCCCGCCACGGACTGCCCGCTTTCAAAGAAATGCTGGGAGCCATCCATAACGCCTGGATCAACGATCGAGACGACCTGGAAAAACGCATCAGCGGACTTAGCCAATATCTGGAAGAACGCATCGCCAAAACCATCGTGAGAGGAGCGTCAAAATCAGAAGTGGATTTCAGCCAAAAAGCAGCGGAATTCTGGACCGGGCGCTTTGATCCCGAATATGGCGGCTTCGGCGAAGCCACCAAATTTCCCCAACCCTCTATCCTCTCCTTCCTGCTGCGCCAAACCGCTGTCACAGGTGATGCCACTTTTGCTGAAATGTCCCTCATGACCCTGGACCGCATGGCTGCCAGCGGTATGCGGGATCAATTGGCAGGAAGCTTCCACCGCTACGCCGTGGACCGCCGCTGGATGGTGCCCCACTTTGAAATCATGCTCTATGACAACGCCCTGCTGGCCCGGCTCTATCTGGAAGCCTATCGACTCACCGGAGAAACCCGCTATGGCCAGGTGGCGCGGGATATCTTTGACGATTTTTTCCAGCGCTTTCGCTTCGACGACAACACCTTCGCCTCCTCTCTGGATGCCGACAGCGAAGGGGAGGAAGGACTCTATTACACCTGGACCGAAGCAGAAGTGAAAAAGCTTCTCAACAAAAAAGGGAGAGAGGTCGAAGCCGCAGCCAGAGCGGACGATTTTCTGGAACGCTTCGTGGATCCCTTTGAGGGGCTGGTGGATGATCGCAGTGTTTTGCGCTATCGCGGAGAGGATCCCGTTGGATTTCAGAACGCACGGGATCAGGTGGCAGATGATATCCAAATTTTACTCAAAGCCCGGGAAAGCCGCATTCCCCCAGCTCGGGACGATAAAATTCTCACCTCCTGGAACGCCTTGATGGTGAGTGCCCTGGCCCAGGGGGGAGCGGTTTTGGGTGAACCAAAATATCTGGAAGCCGCCCAAAAAGCCCTCGACAGCTTGATGTCCAGCTCCGTCAAAAACGGCCAGCTGCGCCACACGCGCCTGGGGAAAAAAGTCGGGGAGGGGGTTTTTCTGGATGACTATGCCTTCGTGATTCAGGCCCATCTGGATCTCTACGAAGCGGCCTTTGATCTGCAACACCTGGAGACCGCCCGCAAGCTGGCCCACGAAATGCTGGATCGTTTTCAACCCGCCACCGGCACTGCATTGCATCTCACCCCCCTGGACGTCCCTCGGGATATTCCGGTGCGGGTGGAGCTGGAGGATGGAGCCGTGCCCTCCGGCAATGCCGTGGCGCTGATCTCCCTCAAACGTCTGGCCCTGCTCACCCTGGATCCCCGTTTGGAAAAAGAAGGCCACACCATCGCCGAAGGCCTGGGACAATATCTGGAACGCAGTGCCCTGAGCGCCACCGAGCTGCTGGGGGCGTGGCATTTTGGTGAGGATCAAGCCCGGGAGGTGATCGTGACCGGTCCCCCGGCTGATCCTGCCACCCAAGCCCTGCTCCATGAAATTCGCAGCCGCTTTTTGCCAGGCGTGGTCGTGGCCCTGAATGATCCCGGGGTAGCGGTGGATCATGACAAGTGGCCCCTTTTCCCAGGGCGCGCCATGCTGGAGGATAAACCCACCGCTTATGTCTGCCGCAACCGGGTCTGCCGACTGCCGGTGACCGATCCCAAGGATCTGGCAGCGCTTCTCACGGGTGGGGGGGATGGGGCTGATCAACTATCGGATTTGTTGGCCCCCCCAGATTTGTTGGCCCCCTGATCCCCCTCCCGGCCCTTGCCCGAATCCCTGGGGAAATGCCATTCTGTCAGCCGGTTATTATCAAGCCCGCCGGTTTTAGTGTGATATGGGTGGGTGTGGTGGCAAAAGTCTGGCTTTGAGGAGTGCGCCATGGCAGACCCGATCATCGGTTTTTCGGTCAATGAGCCCCAGATCAACAGCTTCCTTCCCAAAATTTTGGCGGAGGGGGAAGAGGTGCTGGGAATTTTTCTCTGCCGCCTGCGGGAGCGGAGTGAGGCGTGGTTTGCCGATTATCTGGTGTTGAGCGAAACACGCTTTATGATCGTCCACTCCCAGGAAAAAGGTTTCTCCTTCAAAAGCCTCCCCTACGACCAGATCACCGGCGTGGAGCCCTTCGAAATCCGCGAGGCCCTCAATACCGGCGCTCTGGAGCTGACCCTCAACAAGAAAAAAACCTTCACGTTAACCCGGATCAAACGCTCCAACCTTGATTTTATCCTGAAAATCATCCAGGGCCGCGTAGCGGGTACCGAATATCTGCTACAGCAGGAAATCATCGAAAAATCGGGAGAGTCCGAGGGTGAGACGGATCGGCATCGGCAAAAATATCGGGTGAAGGATAAAAAGGGTGGCGGTTTTTTGGATCGTTTCAAAAAAAAGAGCCAGTAATCCCACTACCTGATCTTGATTCGATGGTTGGCTATGCTTATGTAATCCCCTGAACACGTCGAGCCTGTTGCAATAGGTCGCTTTCAGGCCTGTTGTGGTGATTGATTGGGACGGTGTTGGCTTGGTTGTGGCCTGCTGGTCCATGCTGCTTGAAATCTGTCTGTCCAACCTTCAAATCCGGTTTGAATGATCGAAACCTTCCATTTTATCCGGCCTGGGTGGCTGTGGGCTCTGATTCCCCTGACGCTGGTGGTTGTCTGGCTGTTTCGGCGTACCCGGGGGGGAGCTGAATGGCAGGCCTTTTGTGATGCCCATCTCCTGCCCCACCTGCTCCACGGTGAAGCGGGGGGGCGCTCCCAAGGGCCGTTGTGGCTGCTGGCCATGGGCTGGCTGGTGGGTGTTTTGGCCTTGGCCGGTCCCGCCTGGGAAAAAGTCCCCGAACCCATCTTTCGTCCCCAAAATCCCCTGATCATTCTTCTGGATCTTTCCACCTCCATGTTGGCTGGTGACATAAAGCCCTCCCGACTGGTGCGAGCCAAACAAAAAGTGCGGGATATTTTGGCTCGGGACCGGGGGGGGCAGACGGGGCTGGTGGTCTTTGCCGGGAATGCCTTTGTGGTCTCCCCACCCACCGATGATGCTGGGGCGATGATCGCGCTTTTGGATCCGCTCCATCCGGGGATTATGCCTGCCCAGGGGAGCCTGCCCCATACCGGTATGAGCAAAGCCCTGGAAATTCTCAAACGCTCCCAACTGGGGCGGGGCAGGGTGCTGGTCATTACCGACGGGGACGCCGCACCCTCCCAATCCCTGGAGGCGGTGGGACAGCTCACCGAAGGGGGACATCGGCTCTCGGTGCTGGGGGTGGGGAGCGCCGAGGGTGGGCCGATTCCGTTGGGGGATGGGCGGGGGTTTCTCAAGGATGGTCGCGGGCAGATGGTGATTGCTCCCCTGGAGGCCGAATCTTTGGCGGCATTGGCTCGATTGGGGGGTGGGGCATACAGCGCCCTGACACCGGATGAGGGAGATCTGGATCGCCTGCTCTCCGGGGGGGAGGTGGTCATGGGCTCCGATGTGGTGGGGATGGATCGCGCCCGGGAGCGGTGGCGGGATGAGGGAATTTGGTTGCTGCTTCTGCTTTTGCCCATGGGGGTGTTGGCGTTTCGTAGAGGTTGGGTCTTTATCGTGGTGGGTGGCGTTGGCCTCGCCCTGACACCTCCGGCGGGGGCCTTCACCTGGGCGGATCTCTGGCAGCGGCCCGATCAACAGGGGGCCGCAGCCCTTGAGGCGGGGGATCCTCAATCGGCAGCCAAGCTCTTTCGTTCTCCCCAGTGGCAGGGGGTGGCCCAATATCGGGGAGAAAATTATGGCCAGGCTGCGGAAACTTTTAGTCAGCTGGCAAGCCCCGACGGCTATTTCAACCAGGGTAACGCCCTGACCCGGGAGGGCCGGGTACCCGAGGCGATGGCCGCCTACGAATCCGCCTTGAAGGAAAATCCCGATCATGAGGATGCCCGCTTCAATCTGGAGCTGCTGAAAAAATATCTCGAAGAGCAGCAGCAACCATCCCAGCAGGGCGGTGAGGGGGAAAAGTCCGACAGCCAGGAGGAGGGTCAAAAGGGGGAGCAGGGGGAGCAGGGAGAGCAAGGGGAGCAGGGGGACTCTTCTGATCAGGAGGGCTCTGAGGGGGATTCCCAGTCAGGTGAGCCGTCGGGGGATGAGCAGGAGGCCAACTCTTCCGGTGGTTCAGAGGAGAAGGATCCCCGGGAGGATGATCCGCGACTGGATCAGGAGCAGGGAAAAACGCCGGAAGCTGAGGAAGAAAGCCCGGAGGAAAAGTCCAGCGCTGCTCAATCCCAAGGTGATCCCGGGGAAGAGGAGCAAGAGGCAAAACCCCAGCAGGCCCAAGCCGAAAAAATGGATCCGGAGGCCGCCGCCCGGGAGCAGGAGATGGAGCAGGCGATGGAGCAGCTGTTACAACGGGTGCCGGATGATCCGGGGGGGTTGTGGCGGAGAAAATTTCGCCGTCGCCATCTGCGCCAGGGGGGATCGGAATATGGAGGAGCACCATGGTAGGTGAGGGCAGGTTGGATCGGCGGGTGGGATCGGGATCAGCAGCAGGATCAGCAGCGGGGGTGTGGATGGGGATGATCAAGCCGTTGGGCTGGATCGGGCTGGTGGCGCTCCTGATCTGGATGCCTGCTCTCTCTTGGGCGGGGGAGATCACCAGCCGGGTGGATCGCACTCTCATTCAAGAGGGGGATCGCTTTACCTTGACCCTGCAAAGTGATGATTCGGATCAGTTGGCCGACCTCGATCAATCCCCCTTACAGCGGGATTTTGAGGTGTTGGGCAGCTCTACCGGCAGCTCCATCCAGATCATCAACGGCTCCATGACCTCCACCGCCTCCCTGACCATCACCCTCCAACCCAAGCGCACCGGCAAGTTCCTCATACCGGCGCTCATTGCCGGAAGTGAAATCACCGATCCCATCGCCATCGAGGTGACTCCCCTGGGAGCCAGTGTGGGGCGTGCCAAAGAGCTTTTCATGGAGATGGTGGTGGATGAGGCAGACCCTTATGTTCAGGGTCAGGTGATTTTGACGGTGCGCCTCTATGCCAGTGTGCAGATTTTGGATGGTTCGATCATTTTGCCCGAGGTGGAAAACTTGCTCGCGGAGTCCCTGGGGGATGATCGTCAGGTCAAGACCCAGGTGGATGGCCGCAGCTATCGATTGCTGGAACGCCGCTATGCCCTTTTCCCCCAGATGAGTGGGCCGCTGACTCTGGACGGGGCGATGTTTGAAGGGGCGGTGGCGGCCAAGGGGCGCTCTCGTTCGCGCTTTTCGGGGCTCTTTGGCGGTGATCCTTTTCAGAGCTTGACCCAGAGAAAACAGGCGGTGCGTCTGAAGAGCAATTCTCTGACGCTCAATGTGCGCCCCCGCCCCCCGGAAGCCCGGGGTCGATGGTGGCTGCCCGCCCGGCAGGTGACCCTTTCTGAAAGTTGGGAGCCGGAGTTGGGGGAGGTGCGGGTAGGGGAGCCTGTCACCCGGGGGATTGTTCTCAATGCCACCGGCCTTGTAGCGACCCAGCTTCCGGAACTGGACGCCCCCAAGCTTGACAACATCAAGATCTATCCCGACCGCTCGGCGGATCGCACTTGGCCGGTGGGGGATTGGATGGTGGGGGAGCGGATCTCCAAATGGGCGGTGGTGCCGGAAACGCCTGGCGAGGTGACCCTGCCAGAAGTGCGGGTGGCTTGGTGGAATACCGAGTTGGATCGACAGGAAGAGGCTGTCCTGCCCTCCCGCACCCTGACTGTTTTGCCGAGTCTGAATGGCGCTGGATCCAAGGCCCAATCCACCCCCTTGCCGAGAACCCATCTACCCCAGCCCTCTCCTGCCGGGGAGGGATTGGATTCGGCTGGGGCGCTGGGGGATGGCACTTCGGAAAATGGGCTGGATGGTTCCGGGTCTGTGGCTTCCCCAGAGGGGCCATCGGGCTGGATCGAGGGGATCTCCCGGGCGGGGTATTGGCCGTGGTTGGCGGGATTTTTTGGTTTCGCCTGGATGGTCACCCTCTATTTGTGGCGTCGGGATCAATCGGGTCAGGCTGGGGCTCAGGCAGACAAACAGTCGGGCCGGCGCATGGCTTTGCAGCGGGCCCGTTCAGCCATCAAGGCGGCGGCTCTCAAGGGGGATGCCCGGCAGGTTCGGGATGATCTGCTTCATTGGGGGCGGGTCGCCTGGCCGGATGATCCCCCCTTGAGCCTGGGGGAGCTGGCCCGGCGTCTTGGCGGGGAGGGGGGGGCGCTTTTCCAGAGCCTGGATCGCACCCTCTATGGCCGGGGAGAGGGGTGGGAGGGGCCGCATTTTTGGGCTGAAACGGCCCCCTTGCTAAAGAAAATCTCTGCCAAGCGTGACAAGGTTCAACCGGGACTGGCACCGCTCCATCCGGAGCATTCGTGACCAGTAGACCCCTTTCTCCAAAGCGTTTGGCCAAGGCTCTTTTAGCCTTCTACGACCGGGAGGGGCGCTCCCTTCCCTGGCGGGAGATGGGGGTGGGAAATCTCTATCCCATCTGGCTTTCCGAGGTGATGTTGCAGCAGACCGGGGTGGAGACGGTCATTCCCTATTTCCACCGTTTTTTGGACCGCTTTCCCGATCTGCAATCCCTGGCCCGAGCCGATACCGAGACGGTGCTCAGCCTCTGGCAGGGGTTGGGCTATTACCAGCGGGGGCGCAATCTTCACCGAGCCGCCCGCCTGGTGGTCGAGGAGATGGGGGGGCGGATTCCCCACACCCGGGAGGGGCTGCTCAAGCTGCCGGGGATCGGCCCCAACACTGCGGCTGCCATCCTGGCCATCGGCCTCAATCAACCGGAGGCCATACTCGACGGCAACGTCAAGCGGGTGGTGGCCCGCATGATTGCCTTGGATCAACCGGTCTCTTCCAAGGAGGGGCTGGCCAGGCTGTGGCAGGCGGCCAGAGCCTGGACCCCGGCCAACCGCCCGGGTGATTATGCCCAGGGGATCATGGATCTGGGGGCGACCCTCTGCACCCCCCGGGATCCCCACTGCCCCCGCTGCCCCTGGCAAGCCGACTGCCTGGGTTATCGCCAGGGAAACCCCCAGGCCTATCCTGTGGCCAACCCCAAGAAAAAAGCCCAACCGAAAAAAATCCAGGTCACTCTGTTGGTTCGGCGGGGGGATGGCTGTTTGCTGTTGGTGGAGCGTCCGGCCAAGGGGCTGCTGGGGGGGATGTGGGAGCCTCCGGGGGGGGAGATGGGAGAGCCGTTGTCGGGCCGGTCATCGGACCCGCGATCTGGCCAGTCATCGGTCTGGTTGCAGCAACAGGCCGAGGTTTTGGTTCAGGGGTTGGGCCTTCAAGTCGATAGGCTGGGGGCGTTGCCTTCGGTACGCCATGTTTTTACCCATTTTCAGCTCACGGTCTATCCTTTCCAGAGCCTCTATCTTGGCGGCACACCCCGTTTCCAGGGGGAGCGCAACCACTGCTGGGCCGACTCCGAAACCCTCACCTGCCTGCCCATCTCTACCCTGCATCGCAAGGTGTTGGCCCATTGGTCGGATGGATCCCCCTAAGTGTGATCTGATTTTTCCTCTCGACCCTGGCTATCGTTGTTGGGTCATCTTTTGTGATTCTCCGCTTGTTGGTGCTGGAGTGGAGGGATGGTAATTGATTCCGGGTTGCAAATTTGTCTCCTGTACTTTATTTATATTACAGAGATTATATATCATAAAGTTTAGTGTGGAATCACCCTGGGGCAGGCGTTGTCCCGTTGTCGATTTTGCCGGAAAAAGGTCACTTGTTCGGGCTCCTGTCAGACTATTGATTGGTTAACCGGCCAGGAGGGTTTGGGAAGAGGGATTGACCGGGATTGTTTTGCCAGGGGGCCTGCGTTTTTTTCAAAAAAAAGGGGAGAGGGATATGCGTATTTTGTCGTTGGATGGTGGGGGTATCCGGGGTGTTTTGGAAGCGCGCTTTTTGGAGCGGCTGGAAGCTGACCTGGGGGGGAAGAGCCTTTACGACTGCTTTGATCTGGTCGCGGGAACCAGTACCGGGGGGTTGATTGCCTTGCATCTTGCCGGCAACAAGGCTTCGGGAGCGAGCTGTGCCCAACTCTACAGCCCGGAAAATGCCCAGACCATCATGGATAAATCGCTGGCTGATCGCCTGCTGCCGTTCGAGACGGAACCCAAATATGATGGCGAGGGCAAAACCGAGGTGCTGGACCGGATTTTTGGAGAAAAGCGCCTTAACGATGTGGAAAAAAAGGTTTTGGTGACGGCTTACGATATTGTTGAGCGTAAGGCGGTTATCTTTAAAAGCTTCGGTGGATCCGATGCCGCCTACAATCCTGAACTGGCGGAGGTGGGGGATGCCACCAGTGCGGCTCCCACCTATTTTCCCACCATCAGAACGGAAAACAACCGTTGGTTGGTGGATGGCGGGGTGGCTGCCAACGATCCGGGAATGTGTGCCTTGGTGGCGGCGATGAATGAAGGGGTTGCTCTGACCGATATTAAAATGCTCTCCATCGGCACCGGCAATCCGACTCGGAAAAAGGAAGATCCCAATAAGCTGGGGAAGGAATCCCAGGGGTGGGGTGGTATCGGTTGGCTCAAAAATGGCCTGATTGATCATCTCTTTGCAGGGAACTCCTCCACCGCCAGCTATCAATGCAGACAGCTTTTGGGTGATGATCGTTATCTCCGTGTGAATGGTGATCTGATCGATGTGAGTGACGATCTGGACGAGGTGTCCAGAAAGAATATCAAGGCTCTTCGCAGGCTGGCTGACAAGTGGTATGAACAGTTTGGTGCGGCTGCCCGGGCACTTTGTGCTTAAGGTTTGATCTTGTTTATCTCCCCGCCCTCAGCTCTTGGGGGCGGGGATTTTTTTCCTTTCCCGACTATCTCCCCTCTCTCCAGCTGATTCTCACCCCACCCCCTTCCGGTTCCGGGTAAGACTCCCCGCGGTATTTCGTTTATATTCCATTCCAGATGGTTTCGGATGTGATGGATCCATCATTTGTCCGCCTCTGGTTCGGTGGATTTGGCGGGGTGGCTCATGGGGTTGGGGTGCCATTGAGTGGGGTAGCGTGGCGAATTTGATAGACGGCCCCTTGGGGGGTGAGGGTGGATTGGTAGAGTTCAATGCGGGTGATTGGCCAGGGGGATTGGGGGAGGGGGAGTGCCTGCCAGCTTTCTTTGGGAATTGGCGCCGGTTTGCGGATTTTCCCCAGGGTGAGGTGGGGGCGATAGCTTTTATGGCTGGCCATTTTTTCAGCAGGAAGTTTCAAGAGTCCATGATGGAGCCTTTCCAGGGCTTGCAGGTCATTCCCTCCCCACCCCAGCCAAAACACCCTGGGATGCCGGAAATCGGGGAAAACCCCCCAACCGGTGGGGCGCAAGGTGATGGGAGGGGTTTGATCGGCCACCTGGTTCATGCCTTCGATCACCTCTTGCAGATATGTTTTATCCAGATGACCCAAAAAATGCAGCGTCAGATGCCACCCCTTGGGATCCAGCCAGCGGCACATGGGCAGCTGTTTTTGCCATGTTTTACCCATGGCCTGAAGCTCCTGGCTTAAAGGCGTGGGGGGGGTGACCCCAATGAAGAGACGCAGCCGGTTGCTTGGATCATCACAGCGTGTTGGGGGGGAGGTGGGGGGATGACTGCTTTTGTTGGCCATGGATTCCCAAACAATTCGGTTGGAAGATGGGGTGTTGTGGTCACTCTATGGTAGAGTAGCGCCATGGTTGATGGGAGGGCAGGTTTGATCCCCCCCGGGGCTTGAGTGAGCTGGTGGTGGATGTTGACGTTCCCGGGAGTGGGCTTGACGATCCTTGGGAATGGGATTTTTGCGATGGGACGGACCCTTAAATGACACAATCGATTCGACAGATGCAGATCGCCTACGCCCCGGATGAAGACCGGCTGTTGCTGAAGGTGAACACTTCTGACCAAAGTGAATTTCGTTTTTGGCTGACCCGGCGTTTTTTGCGGGGCTTGTGGCCCGGTCTACAGCAGGCTCTCATCGCTGAAGAGGCGATCCGCAGCCATAACGACCCGGAAGCCAAGCGGGCGATTCTTGATTTTTTACACCGGGGAGCCATCGACAAGGGGGATTTTCAAACCCCCTACAAGGAAGAAGCCTTGCAGACCCCCCTGGGGGAAAAGCCGATCCTCGTCACCCGAACCCGCATTTCCGAAGGCAAGGATGGCACCAGGGTGGTGGCCTTTTTGCCCAAATCCGGCCCCGGGATTGATATCGGCATGGGTCGGGAACTGCTCCACTCCTTCTACAACCTGTTGATCAAGGTATTGCCGAAAACCGGTTGGGATCTGAAGCTCTCTCCTCCCCGGGAACTCCTGGAGGAGAGGCCTGCCAAATCGGAGCGGCGACTGCATTGATTCAACGACGCTGAACCCTTGGACTTTTATTGGATTTGGAGAGTGTGTTGATGGAAGCCTGGATGGGAAGGAGTGGCGCGATGATGATCCCCAGGATGCGAGCCTTGGCAGGCATTTTCCTGCTGGGGTGGTTGGTGACGATGCCGGCGGGCAAGGCTTGGGCTGGCTGGGATTTTTTGGGGGATAACGATCAGGTGGTGGTGGCCACCATGGGTCGGGTGGAACTCACCCTGGCTGAGCTGCAACGGGTTTTGGACCATGCCCCTGCCCAGGTTAAGGCGCAAGTCGTCGGTGATCCCGAACAGCTGCGGCAGGTGATTGAGGAGGAGTTGCTCAAAAAAGTGCTGTTGAGCCAAGCCAAAGAGGCGGATTGGCAGCGGCGGGACGAGGTGAAATATCTCATGGAGCGGGCGCAAAACCAGGTGCTCATGGATCACTATGTGGCCTCCCAAACCGAGCCAGCCCCGGGTTTTCCCGATGAGGCGCGGATCAAAAACAGCTACAAAAAAAATCTGGAGCGGTTTCGAGTCCCGGCCAAAGTGCACATTGCCCAAATTTATCTGGCGGTCAAACCGGGAGCGGATAAAAAAAACCGGCAAAAGGTCATCCAGGCGGCCCAAAAACTCCTCCGCCAAGCCCAGGCCCAGGGGGCTGACTTTGCCTCTCTGGCCAAAAGCCATTCCCAACACCAGCCGAGCGCCGGGGAGGGGGGGGATATGGGCTGGGTGGCATTTCCCAATCTCCTGCCTGAGATCAAACGTTCCCTGGATGGTATGAAACCGGGAGAGATCAAGGGGCCGGTGGCCAGCTCCCAGGGGGTGCATATTATCAAGCTGTTGGGGGTCCAAAAAGCCACCTATCACCCCTATAAAGAGGTGCGAAGTACCCTGGTCAAGCTGCTCAAACGCCAAAAGACCCGGGAAAACAAACGAAATTATTTAAAGAAAATGAAAAAAAACGATCCGGTAAGCGTTTTTCATGACCGCTTGGATGCTCTAAAATAAGCCCGATATCATCAACACTTTGCCCGAAGTGACTTCGGGTCCGGTGACTCAAACCATCTCCCGATAGAAAGGGTGCTTATAAATGAAGCAGCTGCTTTTTTACAAAAAACCCGTGGCCATCAACAAAAAAACCCACGCCAACACCCTCGTCAAGCCGCCGGGGAGCGATTTTTCCTTTGCGCAAAAAACCAGCTTTGTCGCCCTCGCAGGCCACGAGTTTGCCCACGCTGCCAAGGAGTATGCCATCGTTTTTGCCAAGGCCGGCGGGGGGCAGGGGCAGATCGCACCGGTGGTGCTTTTGGGGCTGCGCTCCAAGGAAAACCTGCTGGTGGATGAGGATGGCAGATGGCGGGGACGCTATATTCCCGGCTTTGTTCGACAATACCCCTTCCTCTTGGGCAGGGGGATCGACTCCACCACCAAAATGGCGGTGTGTGTCGATTCCGACTATAAGGGGTTTGATGCCCAGGAGGGGGAGCGGCTTTTCAACGATGATGGGGAGTATGCCGCCTATCTCAAGCAGTCGGTGGATCAGCTACAGACCGCCCAGGGCCAGTTTACCCGCACCGGCACCTTTGCCGAGAAGCTTAAATCACTGGATCTATTGGTGGAGATAACCGCCCGTTCGGGTTTTACCGGGGATAAGCCCTTTACCATGAAGGGGCTTTATATGGTGGATGAAAAACGCCTGGTGGCTCTCAAGGACAAACAGGCTTTGGAGCTTTTCCGCACAGGTGAAATGGGCTGGATCTACAGCCATCTGATCTCCATTTCCAACATGCGTCGTCTGGTGGATCTCCTGGCGGTGCGGGTGGCTTCTGCTTGATGGTTGCCGAAACGGGGGTTGATTTGGCTGCTCTGGGGGGAGCAACCCAGGGCTGGAAGCATCAGCGGTCAAGCTGAGATCGGGGAGGGAGATGGCAGCCAAAAAAGTGGCCACTGTGACGGCTACCCTGGAGGGTTTCCAGCGGGCCAAGGCGCTTTTTGCGGCTATTGAGGCCGCTTCGGAGCTGGAGCTGTTTTTGATCGCAGCCGGGGAGGTGGTGGCCTCAACCCCTCTGGTCGAAGGTTCCGGTTTACCCATCACCGCTACGGTTATCAACCGCCTGCCGGGGGAGGATGGGGTCAGCCGATCCAAATCCCTGGGGCTTGGGGTGATGGCTTTTGCCGATCTTTGGGCCTCCCTCACCCCGGATCTTCTGCTCCTGACCGGTCATGAACCCGAAATGGTGGCCGCAGCCCAGGCCGCCCTGCCTGCCCGGATTCCCATCGTTCATCTCCACCCGTCGGCACCTCCCCGGGGGCCGATCCGGTGGGCGGCCATGGATAGCCTCAGCAAAATGTCCCACTTGCACCTGATCCAAGGGGAGGGGGCTTGCCAACGCCTGACCCGGATGGGTGAAGCCCCGGAGCGGCTTTTTGATCTGGGCCAGTGGGGTGAGGGTTGGCCCCAAGGGGTGGTCCGCACCCTGATTGAGGCGGATGTTGCAGGCTTGATCCAAAAAACCTTCCACGATCTGAACACTTCTGCCGATTTTCTGAATGCTGAAACCCTCCAAGCGTTGCGTCAAGCCCGCAAAGGTGAAAATCTCACGACCTGGGATTCGGTCGATGGGTTGATCAAGAGCGCTGAATGAAAAGCAGCCGGGTTCATTCCATTTCTGAAGTTTTTTGCTGATTGTGCCGATAGGGAGGCATGGGGATGTGGATGCCCCGCTCCGTACTCCTTTTTGATCGGAATGTCAGCCCATGTCGGAACCGTCTCCCCCGGGGAAGGGGGTCTATCTCATCGCCGAAGCCGGGGTCAACCACAACGGCTGCCTCGATACCGCTCTGGCTCTGGTGGATGCCGCCCAACAAGCCGGGGCGGATGCTGTCAAATTTCAGACATTCAAAGCCGAAAATCTGGTCACCACCACCGCCCCCAAAGCCCGTTATCAAACAGAAACCACCGATCCCGGTGAATCCCAACTGGCGATGCTGAAGGCCCTGGAGCTGGACCATGGGGCGCACCTGAAGCTGGCTACTCACTGTTGGGAGTTGGGGATTGCATTTCTCTCCACCCCTTTTGATGTTTCAAGCCTGGGATTTTTGGTGGATGATCTGAAACTGGAGAGCCTGAAACTCTCCTCCGGGGCCATCACCCATGGGCCATTGTTGCTGGCAGCCGGGCAAAGCGGCAAAAAAATCATCCTCTCCACCGGTATGTCTACTCTGGAAGAGGTGGAAAAAGCCTTGGATCTGCTCGGGGTTGGGATGATTGACCAGGAAATGGCAGGAAAATTGCAAAAAGGTGCTCTTGACGACAGGTGGGGGGAATATTTGTCCGCTATCCGCCACTCCCCGGAAGCGGCAGCGGTGTTGCAGAGGCAGGTGACTCTCCTCCATTGCACCACCGCCTACCCCACCCCACCGGTCGAGGTAAACCTGAGAGCCATGGATACCCTGAGGACCCGTTTTGGGCTTGAAGTGGGCTTTTCCGATCACTCCCAGGGCATCGCCATTCCCATGGCCGCTGTGGCTCGGGGGGCGGTGATGGTGGAAAAACATTTTACCCTGGATTGCAGCCAGCCGGGTCCGGACCACCGGGCCTCTTTGGAGCCAGCGGCTTTCAAGGCCATGGCCCAGGGGATTCGGGAAATTGAGGCGGCTTTGGGAGATGGCGAAAAAATCCCCACCGCCACGGAGATGCAAAACCGTTCGGTGGTGCGTGCCAGTCTGGTGGCGCTTGAGGATATCGCCCAGGGGGAGACCCTGACCCGTCAAAATTTGGGGGTCAAACGCCCTGGAACCGGCCTCTCTCCCATGGAGTATTGGCACCATTTGGGCAAGGCCGCCAAGCAGGATTATCGCAAAAACCAGCCCTTGGCCTGAGTCGGGGATGGTTGTTGGAAATCCCCCCTGGACATTGAGACCCGGGGGGGATGCATGGAAAAAGCCTTTGGAATGATCTGGCGGAAGCCGGATCGGGATTGCCTAATAGATAGAGTCGAGGGGTCTTATGAGCGAGCGTATCAAGGTGGAAAAGCGGGATATCATCTCCCAATACAATCTCCCCCGGGAGGTTCGGTTTTGCAAAAAGTGCACGATCTCCAATCAGCGGCCCCGGATTACCTTCGATGAACACGGGGTGTGCAGCGCCTGTAATTTTGCGGCGTTTAAGCAGAGCCTGGATTGGAAAAAACGGGAGGAGGAGCTGGCCCGGTTGTGTGACCGTCATCGCCGAAGCGATGGCTCCCACGATGTGATTGTGCCGGTCTCCGGGGGCAAGGATGGCGGGTTTGTCGCCCATCAGCTGAAGTTTAAATATGGCATGAACCCCCTCACCGTGACCTGGGCTCCCCACCTGACCACTGAAATCGGTCGTCTCAACCTGGAAGCCTTTATCGATTCCGGGTTCGATAACATCTATGGCCGCCCCAATGGGGAGGTGCATCGCCTGATGACCAAGCTTTCGTTCCAATATTTGGGCGATCCCTTCCAGCCCTTCATCTATGGCCAGGCCAACCTGCCTTTGCAGGAGTCGATCACCCGGGGCATTCCCCTGATCATGTATGGTGAAAACGGCGAGGTGGAGTATGGCGGCGACATGAAAAATGCCTTCCGCCCCACCCGGGAGATCAGCGATCACGACAAGCACTATTTTTCCGGCATTCCCCCGGAAGCGTGGCAAAAGCACGGCATCAGCGCCAAGGATCTCCACTACTATCTGGCTCCCCCGATAGAGAAGATCAAGGCCAATCAGACCGAGATTCACTTTCTCGGCTACTATAAAAACTGGGATCCCCAGGAAAACTTTTACTACTGCACCGAAAACACCAACTTTACCCCCAATCCGGAACGTACCGAGGGGACCTATTCCAAATATGCCAGCCTGGACGACAAGCTGGATGGTTTCCACTACTATCTCGCCTTCATCAAGTTCGGCATTGGTCGTGCTGTCTCTGACACCGCTCACGAAATCCGTGACGGCAAGATCACCCGGGAAGAGGGGGTGGCCCTGGTGCGTAAATATGACGGAGAGTTCCCGGCCCGCTATTTTGAGACCTTCCTGGATTACTGCAACATCAGTGAGGAGGAGTTCCGGGCGGTGATCGATAGCTGGCGTTCGGACCATCTCTGGCAAAAACGGGGAGATAACTGGCGCCTACGCCATGCGGTGTGGCACGCCTCCGAGACCAGTCAGCGGTTTCAGGGGGTGGCGGCTTGATGGTTTGTGGTTGAGGCTGCTTGTTACACAGAAAGAATTCCAAAGAGCCCGTAGCGTTTTCAGCGTTGCGGGCTCTTTGTGTTTTACGGTGAGTGGGTCTGTTATTCAGGGAATGAATCGATTGGCGTCATGGATGAGTGGCTAGGAGTTGGATTTGGTGTGGCTTTTTCCCCATTGGGCGAGGAGTTCACCCAAAGCGGCCTGGCGATCCTGACCTTCCTTCAGGCTGTGCTGGAATTGATCCAACTTTGATTTCATTTCGTCCAGGGCCTGCTGATTTTTTCCTTGCAGGGTTTGGAGCTGCTCGGTATTGCGCTGATCCAAAAATCGCAGCTGACCCATGAGATCCCCCTGGATGCGTTTGGTTTCCCGGGTGATGCGCTTGATGATTTTTTTCTTGAGCTTCTTTTTTTTCATGGGGTCTCGATCCCTTTGGAAACCTGGGGATCCCGGCTTGGTTTGAGGGGTCTATGGGGGGGTGGACGCAGTAGAAAGGTGGGTGGTCCTCTGGTTTTCATGAGGTAGTCGATATTGATATGGCGCACCCCTGGCAGTAACTCTTTTTTTTCCACGGCGCGTTCCACCCAGGTAAGGGGGGCGTGGCCAGTGAGAATGAGATTATTTTCATCCAGCTGCATCCGAACGGTATCGGGGGGGCTCAAGAGTCCTGTGATGCGTTTGAGTTGAATGGCTTCATCCAGAGAGAGATATTCCCGCCACTGCCAATGGATCCTTTCGGGGGGTTGGGTGAGGCCTGCCAGAACCATCCGGGGAGGGCGGGCGAGGGGATCCCGCAATCCACTGACTTGGTAGCCGGTGGGGCTTTTGTGCCAATCGAGAATGGCATAGCCGGGCTCGGTGGAGATGCGATCCAGATTGGTCTGCCACAGGGCTTGGGCGCGCTTTTGTGTGAGATGCTGTTGATAGGAAAACCATCCGCCAATGGCTCCGACGATCAATATCAACAGGATAGCGAGCCAAGGCATTTTTCGCTTTTGGTTTTCCCTGCGATCCTTGCGTTTCAGACACCCTGCCAAGATCGACTGCACCGGGGTCAGGTGGGTGATGTTGCCGTCAAAGGTTTGCAGCGCCTGCCCATAGAGTATGTGAATCGACTTCATGGCGTCGGCCATGAGGGTGGTGAGGTCTTTGGGATAGCGCCCCCTTACTGCGAGGGCGAGGACGGCATGGGGGCCGCTTTGGATCAAGAGTGTCAGATCCCCCATTTTCATCGTTTTGAGCTGATCTCCCTCGGCCAGCTGAAAGGAGTCCCGGACAATCCCCTGAATGGTTGAGAGCATGCCGGAGAGCCCGTCCGGACCCTGGGTGACGGCGCTTTCTGATGCCACATGTCCCACCAGGAGGCTGGTTTCCTTGTGGATCAGGAAAACCTGCTCGACCTGATAGATCAGATTTTGGCGCAATATATATTGGGCGTAGGGTTGTCCGGCGCGCCAGGCTTTGAAGCGCTGGGTGATAAAGCGAAAGGAGAGGCTCTGCTCCAATAGATCGTTGAGGGTGTGGAGCATCTCCGTCATGGCTTGGACGATGGATTTGTGCAGCGCTTGACCGATGATGGGGGAGAAGATGTCGGCGATGAGTGTTGGTTTTTCCCGGACGGTGTGTTGGATGGAATCAGTGATGGTTTCTCCCAGGGCCTTGGGAATCGACTGATCCTTGCCACTGCGCAGGATGATCGCCTCGGAGATGATTTCCGCCACCTTGTGGGCGTGCTGACCGGGATCGTTCCAGCTGTCGGAGAGGTTTTTGATCTGCTTCCGATCCACTCCCATCAACAGCTCGCGCAGCCGATCCAGCTCTGCCGAGGGAGGCGTGCTGTCAGCTTGGGGTTGCTTGTTTGGGGGCGTGGTGCTCATGAAAGGTAGAGGCAATCCTTGGGCTGCTGGGTCGATTGGTCAAAGGCTGTTTGATATCGGGTGAGGCCAACTGTTTCAGGCCTTATGAGGCATCATGGGGAATCACAGGGGATCATCGGCTGCTGGTCCCCCTATTTTTCCCCCCCTTTCAGAATATCCGCACCTCGAACCATCATTTCCGCCATGGCTTCTCGTTCTGCCTGCTGGCGGGTTTGGGCGGTGGTGAGTTCTTTTAGCAGCGCCATCGCTGTTTGGTGTTGTTCGTCGCTGCGGTTGGCCTGGGTGTCGATGGCTTCTCGAATGCTTTTGGAGAGGGCTTTGAAGTTGGACTTCATATCCTGTTCCAGGGCGTCGAGTTTGGCTGTCATATCCTGGTGCAGGGTATCGACGACGGCCCCTATCTCTTGTTGCAGGGCGTTTTGATTGGATTTTAGTGCCTTTTGCAGGGTGTCGTTGTTGCTTTTTATCTCCTGCTGAAGGGTGTTGATTTGGTTGCGGGTTCGTTTTTGGATTTTGACGGCGCTTTGTTCGATCTGTTTGGTGAGATTGTTGTATTGGCGGTTGGTGGTTTCCTTTTGGGGGCCCACCAGAATATCCCGGATTTGATCCAGGCTGGGATCGGTTGGGGCTGGGGTTGGGTCTGGATCAGGGGTGGGGGTGGCGTCAGCGGGTTTGGCGGGGGTGATGTCGGTTTCCTGGGGGTTGCTCATGGGGAGTGGCTCCTGATGGTGTAAGGTTCGGCCTGATGATAGCAGATTCTTGTTTTTAGAAAAGAATCAACAGAAGGGGGAGCCGCTCTCTATTCAAAAAAGATGTAGTCGTAGTCGCCGGTGTAGCCACATTTTTCATACCACCAGAGCCACTCTTCGGGGGTGAGGAAGGCTTCACAGGTGAGTTGCCAGTAGAGCAGGTTGGCTTTTTCCGTTTCGTTGCGATAGGACTCGACGACGATGAGTTTTTTATCTCGTCCCACGCGTTCTATTTCCCGGATGGCTCGGTCGAGGTCGAAGCAGTGGAGGTTGTGGAGGGTGGTGATGGAAAAGACGAAGTCGAAGCTGTTGTCTTCAAAGGGGAGTTGGATGGCGTTGCCTTGATGCAGGAAGGGTTGCACTTCTTTTTTGGCGTGTTGGATGGCGTAGGGGGAGATATCGAGTCCGGATACTTCGATGCCGGGGATGGCTTGGGTGAATTCGTGGAGGAGGAAGGCTTTGCCGCAGCCTACGTCGAGGATTCGGTCTCCGGCTTTGAGTTTGTAGTGTTTGGCCATTTCCTGTGCGACTGGCAGCCATCGTCCGTCGTAGTGGTAGCCGCCGTAGCCGTAGTGGCGTTCGCCATCCCAGTATTCTTTGTCCCATTTTTTAGCGATGGTGGCGCAGTGGGCTTTGTCGTGATCCAGCACCCGTTGGCGGTAGTTTCGTTTGGTTCGGGTATGGAGTTTACCGATAAAGTCTACGCGTTCCATGTTGTTCTTCCTTTGACTTTAACTATTAAAAAAAAAGCGGGGGGGGATTGGGGGGGATTCTTCCTCCCCAAGGTCTTTCCTTTGATCTTGATTTTGTTTCTCATCCTTTGATCTTGATTTTGTTTCTTATCCTTTGATTTACAACCCCCCGGGGGTGTGGGGGCGAGCCCCCACGGTCTTTCTTTTGATTTTGATCTTGATTTTGTTTGTCATTTTTTGATCTTGTTATAGCAGTTCCATTTGGAAATGATGCATCGTGGTCTCTTCGATAAAAAACCTAAAAACAAAATCAAGACCTTGGGGCTGCGCCCCAAACCCGCTGGATATGGAAAATCAAAAGATTAAGTCAAAAGATTAAGTCAAAAGACAAACCGTGGGCTCTGCCCACACCCGGAAGGGAGATAATCCCCCTTCACCCCTAATAGTAAAATCAAAAGCAAAATCGACAGAGGATCTTTACACTCTTTATTCATCCCCCAGAAGCGAAACAAACCGTTTGCAGGCACTCTCCACATCCAGAGGCATCAATCTGGTTGCACGGATCCATTTGACCGGGTTCATGGAAATATTCAACGGACGCTCTTCCAAAAAATCAAAATCATTGATTCGACAGTAGGTCACCTTCGGTTCCGGAAAGACGATCCCCCCCTCTCGCAGATGTGCCAGCAGCCGCCGGAACATGCCTGCCCGACTGATAGCCATGGGTCCGCAAAGGTGAAAGAGGCCGGAAAGATCATCCGCCACCAAACGCATCAACCCCGTCGTCACATCTTCCATCAGGACAGGTGAAAACAGTTCATCTTCCGCCAGCCGCTGATGTTCTTCCCGGCGGAGAGCATCGAACCAGTTGGCCAGCAGCATGCCATCATGGGGCTCAGTACCATAAACTTTGGAAAGCCGGATGATGGCGTGATCCTCCCCTGTTTCCTGAAGAAACTTTTCCACCGCCACCTTTTGTCGGCCATAGGTGCTTAAAGGATTGGGAACGTCGGATTCGTTATAGTTGCTGCCACAACCATCAAACACCTGATCGGTGGAGGTGAAAAGGGGTTTGATACCGAGGCTGAGCAACCCTTCAATCAGCTTTTGAATGCCAACGACGTTGATCTCATGGGAGCGGATTTTATCCCGGGCGCAGGCATCCAGGCGGGTGAGGCCGTGGAGGATCAGAGCGTGGCTGAAGGGGCCGTGCTCCTGGATAAAAGGGGTGAGGGGAGTGGTGGCCGGGTCAAAGTGAACCATCCCGGGCTGCTCACGGGAATGCCAGGTAGCCACCGCCCGCTCAGGGCCAGCCTGGGCAAAAAGATGCCGACCGATGATGCCGGAGCCACCGATGATCAAAAAGCGGGAGGGTTGGTTCGACATGTTGCCAAATCCTTGAAGAGGTTTATAGCCGTTCCATTTAAAAATTGGAGATGCTTTTCTGACTCGTCATCCCCGCGAAGGCGGGGATCCAGAAAGTCCAGCGCGCATGTTTCCAAATTTGGCGATACTTTTAGCCCACACCAAGGATCTTGAAAGGTTAAAGTTTTCTTTGAGTGCGAACCTTGCCTCCCCTGGATTCCCGCTTTCGCGGGAATGACACCTCAAGGGAGGGGTGTCTCATTTTCAGTTGGAATTGCTGTACTCATTGCCCATCAGGGTTTGACCAGATATCCCGCCGGGGTGTTGGTCCAGGGGAGTGTTTTGATGATGACCTCGGGCTTGTCGGCAAAAAATTCATCCACCGCCCGGGTCTCTCCGGGCCAATCCTTGATGGCATATTCATCAAACAACAAAATGCCCCCCCGGGAGAGCCGGGGCCAGAACCCTTCCAGAGCGACCCGGGTGGGCTGATAGAGATCGCAGTCGAAGTGGATGAGGGAAAAGCGCACCCCAGGGTTTTCGTCGAGAAATTTGGGCACACTCTGCTCGATCTGGCCATCCACCAGTTTGACCCGTGGCTTCCAGGGGATAAAACGGTCGTCGTCGAAAATATCGATGGCTTCCCGCAGCTCCTGAAGATATTGAGCCGGAGAAAATCCGCCCACCACCTTGTTGGCATCCTTTTCGGTATCGCCATCCTCCGGGGAAAAATGGGTAAAGCCCTGCCAGTTGTCAAAGCCGTAGACTGTTTTGGTGCGATCACCAATGGCATAGGCCTCCAGCAGGTTGGCCCAGGTCATGAGCCCCAACCCCCGAAAAACCCCCAGCTCCGCAATATCCCCCGGCACCTCCAGGGTTTCCTTGAAGAGATCGGTATGGGCCAGAAATCGCTTCAACCATTGGCGGCGGCCCAGTACCGGAAAATGCTGGGCCGCTTCCATGGGCGTGATCTGGTGCTTGGCGCAATGATCCCGCAGTCGTGCTTCGATTTCAGCGTCGATACCGGTTTTTTTAAAACCATCAAACCTGGCCATGGCGTTAGGATTCCGTCGAAATAAGGTTGAACGTTTGATAGGCGTTGAGAGGCTTGGGCTTGCCTACGTGGGGGCTGACAAAGCGGTCGAAAAATTCGGGATCCTCGCCGATGATACAGCGGGGGTGGTCGCCACTGAACCAGGCGTTGGTCAACAGATCGGCCCGCATTTTTTGGAGACTTTTGTCCCGAACATTGCCCAGGGAATATTGCAAAAAATTGCAGGGGAGCACTTCGCCATCCGCCGTAATGCCGATAAAGCGGGTGCCTGCCGGGCAGTTGTCCTCCCCCCCGGTATAGAGATCCCGTTTGACCATCTCCTGGCCGTTGGGAAGCCTGGGGCTTTTTTCCCGGAGTTTTTGGATATATTGGGCATCCTCCGGGGTGATGAGGAGATCCTTGCGGCCATCCCAGTTGCCCACGGGTTCGGCGATCTGCACATCCAGACGAATGCGCTTATTCAGGGCAAAGTCGTAGACCCGCTGGAACCCCTCCTGGTAGAGCGATTGATGGGTAACGACGATGGAGACGCCGGTGAGGAGCCCTTCGGCCAAAACATGATCGATGGCTTTAAGCACCCGCTGGTAGGAGCCCGGTGCCCGGTCGGCGTCGTGTTCGGCTTCGATGCCGGAATCGAGGCTGAAGGTGATTTTGTCCACCTGCCGGGCTTTCAACCAGGCGATGGTTTCCTGATCCATGCGCCAGCCGTTGCTGATGACGTTGATGTAGGTCGCTTCCGGATGGCAATTTTCCAGAAAAAAGGCCAATCGCTCCTTGTCCTCAATGGGCTCCCCGCCTTGAAAGACATAGTGCATGCAGCCCATCTCGTAGGCTTCATCAAGCACTCGGGCAACGATGGGCAGCTCCAGAGGGGTTACCTTGGCAAAGGTTTCGGCATAGCACTTGGTGCAGCGCATGGTGCAGCGGGGGGTGGTGTCAAAGGCGATGGTGCGCAGATCCTCTGGGCGTGCGCTTTTTTCCCGAGCATGGAGCAGTGGTTTTTCGCTGTACATGGTTAAAAAAATCCCCAAACGGGTTTGGTTCTGACGGGGCTGTTCATGGGCGCTATCACCTCCGGATAAAACTGAGATATTGCTGTCCCCGGCCAAAAAAAGGGGCAAACCGCGTTAAGGTTGGAAAACGCTCTTCTCCGAGGGCCGCCTGGAACTCCCTGAGGGCGGCGGCGGTTTCGGTGGCAAAGGGATCAACCAACCCGGCAACCTCCCCCACCAGCCCCGCTATCCCCTCTCGATTTCCGGTATTCAACTCCCCATAGAGAGCCTCCCCCAGGGGAATAAGGGGTTGGTTGAGTTCAGGGCTTCTGGGAGGATGGAGAAAGCGATGATCCAGGAGATTGTGGAGGTTTTCGAGATAGCTCTGTCTGACGATCTCATTAAATCCCGGATCCGGATTGTGGATCGACTTATACCAGCGCCAGTCGGTAAAAAACCGGGGGGAGGCTCCCTGGACATCAAACTGGAGATCATCCCCATCCCGGCTTAAGGCGTCGATGGCGTCCGGTATGGGCAGGAGCTGGCCGGTGAGGGGTTGCAGAACGTTATCCAGAATCCAATCCCGGATGGGGCGGCTCATGGCGGGCAGAGTGGCCAGATGGGGCTCGAAAAAGGGGATCAGCTGCGCGACCTTTTGATCGATGGGGGCCTCTTTCGGCAGCCATAAATCAGCGGCAATGCGCCGCAAAATTTCGCTCAGAAAGGAGACGTTATCCATGCAGGTGATGACCAGGATACCGCCGGGTTTGACATGCCCCGCCACCCGGCGCAAAAACGCCTCGGGGTGGGTCTGCCCGGAGATCACCCCTTCGCAAAAGACCCCATCATAAAGCCCATCGCTTTGGTAGGATTCAATCAATCCCAGCTCGGTCTGCCAGTTGTCGGCTTTTGGAAAATAGTCCGAGAGGCGCTTGCGGGTCTCTTGCAGCCCGGTGGGATTACCATCCACCAGTCGATAGTGGCCCGGCGCCAGGCTCAGGGTAAAAAGGGCGTTGTGGCCGCTGCCCGGACCAAACTCCAGCAGCCGTTTGCCCTGGAGGAGCCCCGGGGGCAGCCCCAGGAGCCGATAGAGGGCGGCCCGGCGGCGGAAGTGGTTGTTTAAATCGGAAATCTCCTGGGCGACGGGAGAGATCCGGTTTTCCCGATAATAATCGAGAAAGGGTTGGGGGCTCATGGAGCCGGGTCCAGGGGGATAGGCAGATGGAAGGTAACCCCCGGACGTTGCAGGCGCTGGACGATGGGCTGGGCCAGGTGGGGAGAGAAGGCCATGAATACCGCGCTGCCCTCGGGAATCCGGTCCGGGGGAAGGATGGGGCGGCCCAGGTGGGTACGGCCCCATTGATGGGGATCCTCATCCACAAAAAAGGGCGCTTGGCTGCCCCCTTCCTGAAAGAGCCAGGTGGCGGCGATGGAGGTGCCGAAAATGGCGGGTGCCTGGTCGGCGGTTCCCAGTTTTTTCAGGGCACGGGCACTCTCCTGAAGCCAGGTGAGTCGTGCTTGGAGATCCTGCTTTATCCCGGCTAACTCGATGCTGGATGGGGTCGGGGGAGGGGGGGCGTTGTTGTCGCAGCCGGAATCGCCGACACGCGGGCTGTTACGGAGGCCATTACGGTGGCCGATGCCGGGCTTTTTGCCGCCACGCTTGGCCGTCCAGTTGGGCGTGCGCACCTCCGCCCGTTTTCGAGGGCGCGCCACCACCGAAAGCTCCTTGGAGACCCAATCCCGGGTGACATGAAAACATTGAAACCCGGCGCGGCGTAAAATCCACACCAGGGTGGCCGGGGTAAAATGGCTGCAATGATCCGCCACCAACAGATCAAAGGGGCTCTCCTGCCAGTAGGGCACCTGAATGAGCACCAGGCCATCAGCGGTGAGCTTGGTGGTGATGCGCTTTAAAAAGGTGACCGGGTCGGGCAGATGCTCGAAAAGGTGGACCAGGGTGATGAGGTCGAAGCGTCCCGGGAGCTGATAGGGCTCCGGGGTGACGAAGAGCTTGGCACCCGGTATCGCCTCAACGCTTTTTTGATGGCGTCCGCTCCATTCGGTGCCGTGGAGTTCCCAGTCCGGTTTGCGGCTGGAGAGGGTTTTGAGCAGGGCACCGTTGCCACAGCCGATATCGAGGAGTCGTCCCTTTTCCGGCAGACCGAACATGCCGCACAGCCCTTCCATGATGCGCTCCGAGCGGCTTTGGGAGCTGCCGGAGTCCTGAAAAATGGCCTGTTCGTGGCTGTCACTCTGGGCATAGATTTCATAGCCCTGGTAAATTTGGCGCACCTCTTTGTGCCACTTTTCATCGGGCCTTTTTTGCACGGTACCGCAGTTGGAGCAGAGATAGAGCCTTCCTCCCCGGCTCCAGGGGCGGCAGTCGGAGGTGACCTGATGAAAAGCGTGGGGATAGGCTGTGAGGGATTGTCCCTGGCACACATGGCAGATGGGAGGGCTCATGTCCGTTTGGCTCCGCTGTTGACCATATTGGAATAAAAATGCTTGAAGAGCAGCCCGCTGAGGCCAAAGCCGGTGGCTTCGGCTTTTTCGATAAATTCATCGTGGAGAACGTGATAACGGGGTAAAAAATCCCCATAGGCTCCGACAAAAAAATGCTGGGCCCGGCGGTGCAACTCCTCATCGGAACAGTCGGCTGAAATGCGATCAACAATCTCCCGAAAATAGCCGTCGTTGGCGCTGCCCAGCTCTTCCTTCAGAGTGGCATATTGCTCTTTCAGCTGGGCAAAATCATCTTTCAGGGCATGGAGGATATCGCTGTTCATGGGGTTGGTCATGCGGGCGATGAGGTTTTCCAGCTGAATCTGATAGGAATTTAATTTCAGCGTCATGGGAAAACGTCCGAAGAGGCCGTCCCAATGGCGGGCTACCCGCTCGGCGGTGGGATCCTTGAAGGTATATTTGGGCAGCTGCCAATAGTGCTCCGGCTCCCGCACCCGCCCCTCTTCCCGGAGCACATGATACATTTTTGAATCCCGAATCAGCATCAGCACGTTGGAAAGATTGTTGGGATTGTCGGTGAGCCCCAGGGAGCGGACAAAATCGATGTTTTGGCGGATGGTCTCCAGGGTGGAGTTGGGGCCAAACATGATGAAGCCGATCATGACGAAAAAGCCGTCGATCCCCTGAAGCCGTTTGACCGTGCGCAGATTTTGTTCCAGGTTGGCCCGCTTTTCAAAGAACGCCAGCTCCTGATCCGATCCCGACTCGGCACCGACGATGATGATGTCGATGCCCGCCTGCTTCCAGAGTTTCAATAACGCTTCATCCTCTTCTTCGAGCAGGGTGTCGCAGCGCATATAGATTTTGGCGGAGAGGGGGATCTGGCGCTGGATGATATCGGTGCAGATTTTTCGGGTGCGCTCCTTGCCCTTTTTGCCCGGATCCTCGAAGGAGGAGTCGGCAAAGTTGAAGATGCGGGCGTGATGGTTTTTGGAAAGATGTTCCAGCTCATCCACCACCTTGGTCGCAGAGCGGCCCCGCCAGAGTTTGCCCTTTTGCAGGCGGGTGTAAAAATTGACCGAGCAAAAGCTGCACCGGGCGATGCAGCCCCGGGAAGTGGAGATGCGCACACTCTCCATCAGCCCGCCATCCTTGGGATCCCGCTGGGCCTGACCCAAAAAATCCCGGGCGGGAAAAGGCAGGATATCGAGATCCGGAATCAAGGGCCGGGGAGGGTTGTGGACAATGGTGCCGTCGGGTTTCCGCCAGACCAGTCCCGCGATGGCGGCAAAATCGATGGCTTGGGGGGAGCGCTCCGGCACTATCGGGATCGCTGTCGAAGCAGAATCGGCTGAGGGATTTTTTTGTTGGTGCAGGGCCTGCATCAACAGGCGCACCGTCTCTTCCCCTTCCCCCACCACGATGCAGTCGAAGAGGGGTTCGCTTGCCAGGATCGATTCGGATTGGGCCGCGAGAAAAGGCCCCCCCAGCACGATCAACGCCTGGGGCCGCCGGGCTTTGATTCCCTCAGCCACCGCCCGCACACTGAGATAGTTGACCATGTTGAGCTGAAAGCCGTAGAGATCCGCTTCCACTTCGATGGCCGCTTCCAGCTCCTCCGGCTTGCCGTCGGGCTGGCACTGGTGGATCGTGACGGGAAAATTTTGCTCCCGCAGATAGGCGGCAATAGCCCCCACCCCCATGGGAATTTCCTGATCGAACTGGCTGTCACCCTGCATCACCACGTTGATCATCGCCAGTGTCGGCAGTGCCCCTCCCGATTGGGTTTGGGGGCTTTGGGAGGCAGCCGTACCATCCCCCACCAGAGAGAGCCTGCTGCCCTTGGATGGGGGGGGGTGCCCGGTGTGGGCTGCCGGATGGATTTTGGTTTTGAGGATGGGAGTCGCCATGGACTGGTTTTACCCGTCGTTTATTTTCGAAACCATCGCCAAAATCCGTTCGGCGAAAAGATCGAATGAGTGGTGTGGAGGGATATCCAGGGGGTTGCCTTCGGGAATGCGGGTGAGGCACTTTTTCAGCTCTTTCCGGGTGTTGAAAAAGAGACATTCATCGTCCCAGTTGGGGGGCTCGGTATAGGCTCTGGCATCGTAGACCACCGGAATCGCGCCACACGCCGCCACCTCCACCAGCCGCTGTGAGTTGACCAGACGGGGGTTGGCACACAGGGCGTAGCGGGCTTCGTTGTAGACTTTGGCCACCTCGGGTCCGTGGCTCAACTCCCCCTTGTAAAAGGGCAGGATTTCCGGGGTTTTTTGCCAGCTCCAGCCATACACCTCCACCTCATAACCCAACTCTGATCCCACCTGACACCACCAGACCACGGTGGTGGTGCGCAACACCTTGGAAAAGTGCCATAAACGGACGGCTTCAAAGGAAAGGTCGAACCGTTCAGCTTCGCTCTTTAAAAATTCATCCGTGACCTCACCATTCTCTTCCAGCTTGTCATGGATCGCCCGTTCGATTCCTATATAGGTATGGGGGGCCTCATAGCCGGAGCCGACAAAGACAATTTTTTTGCGCCCTTCAAGGGGCTGGGTGAGGCGAAAATGATCGAGATCCACACAAAAGCTTTGTCGGTGAATTTCCGGTGCCTGACAATCTTTCAGCATGTCGTCAAACTGGGGATAGGAGGAAAAAACGATATCCCGCTCCCGCCAGGGGAGAGGCTCCCGATTATAGATTTCCGGCATGGGATCCTGCCACCAGATCACGTTGAAGACATCCTCGTGGAGCATCTGGTTGTTCAGGTGATTGATGCTGACCGTGATGTGGGGATTGAATTCAATCTGTGCCTTCAGAGCCTGGACGGCATCCAGAGCCTCCATATCGTTTTTTTCCAGGACCACATGGGTCTGGCACCCCAGCTTTTCGAACGCCTTGGCCAGATTTTTGGAGCTGAACTGCATGACGGTGGTCAGGCGGGAAGCGCGGAAATAGATTCGTAAGGGTTCATCCGGTTTAAACTCAGGACGGTTGCAGATGGATTCGTTGGCCAACACCTGGACTTTGCGTTTGCGGGTGACCTCGATGCCATCCAACTGCCAGGCGATACGGATGGCCTGGCTGATGGCAGAGGCGTTTTCCAGATCAAAGGCGACCTCTTTGGGGATGCGTAGCCGGGTGTTCAAAAGAACAGGATACATGTCGTCGAAAGGGATGCTGACCAGGTTGGCCGGGTCATCCGCCAAGGCTTCCCCGGGGTGGTAACAGACTTGCAGTCCATCGACAGCCGTGGTGAGTTCTATCCGGTTTTGTTTCAGCGCCTCCCTGCGGGCCACCTGGGAATCAACGAAAAAAGTGTCTGACAGCGGTCGGGGATTTTCCGGCTGGCTGTTGTTGTAGTGATGGTAGAGCTGTTGATGCACCCCGGCAGAGGCTGGACACTCCAACCCGGCAAAACTGTTGGTAAGCCCCAAGTGCAGCACATCCCAGTTGAAACGGATTTTCAGCGCCTGCTGATAGGTGACCGCCGCCTGGGAATACTCCTTCTTGATCAGGTAGGCCATTCCCAGATTGCTCATCGCCTCGATATGTTCGGGATTGATCTTCAACACATCCTTGTAGCGCGCCATGGCGGCATCCACCTGCTCCCGAGCCAGAAGGGTGTTGCCCAGGCTGTTGAGATAGGTGGTATTTTGGGGTTCCTGAAGGATGGCGCGGCTGATGAGGTTCAGGGCCTTGGCATAATCTTCCTGCTTGTGGGCCACCAATCCCAGGAGATAGAGGAGCAGGGAGTTGTTGGGCTGTTGCTCCAGGAGCTGTAGATAGATCTCCTTGGCCTGATCATACGCCTCGGCCTTGTGGCACTGGGTGGCCCGGATGAGTTCCTCCTGGTAGTGGCGCTGGGCTGCGGACATGGACTCGTCTTCCTTCATGGGGCGCTTCTTGTCTGGATATGGGGCATGGCGGTGGATTGTCAGCTCTCAACCATCAGCTTTCAGACGTCAGGCTGCCTGTTGCAACTCATTCAAAATGGGATAGTCGAACCGTTCAGCCACCTCTGCCATTTTGGGCATGATTTTCAGGCAGAAGAGGAACATCATCTGATGGTTGTCCGGCCAGGTGAGAAAGGTGGAGCGGGGATCCTTGGGGGCTTTTTTCCGGCGGTGGGCATTGATCTTTCCCTGGGAAAAGACCGATTCCAGATAACCATCGTCACAGGGCAGAGCCCCTTGGGTCATGGTGCTGAAAAGCTGCCCAAAAGTGCCGGGATCCCGGGTAAAATCCTCCATGCGGAAGATATGATCCTTTTCGAGGGTGAGCATGTGAATATCGTTGGCCATGGTTTCCAGAGCCACCCACAAGAAGGTCATGTCGTCGATAAAGGCCTTGATATCGCCAGTGCCGTTCAACGGGGCGATAAATTTGGCCTCCATGAAGCGATCGACAATGGATTTATAGCGTTTGGCATAGTGAAAAAAGAACTCCACCAGCGCCATGCATTCAGTGCCGGAGGCGGTGTGGGCCGCCTTGTCCAGGTGGTGGGTGGTGAGTGAGGTGACCCGCATGATGGGATCCCGGGCAATCATGCCGAAGCGACCCTGACGGGCGTTGGCGGCCTGTTGCATGGAGAGGCCGTGATAGCCGTGAACCGCCCCGGCAAAATGGTCATCCCCCCCCAAAGAGGCCAGATCTTCGGCAAATTGTGCAGGGGTTCTTTCAGTGGAGCCGGGATTGGATTGGGGCTCATGCTCCTGGGATGCGGGAATCTGGGGCCAGAAGCGGCCGCCATGAAAGCAGGTGACGTTGGGGTGGAGATCCAGTGAGCGGGCCAGCCAAGCGGTGGCAGAGCCTCCCCAGGAGGAGAGATAAAATATTTTCGACATGTCTACCTTCTTTCGTTGCACATCCCGTTGGGTGTGATCCCAAGTCCACTATAGGGTCAAATTGGGGCGTATCCGGATCCGGAGGATCCAGGGGATCCAGAAATAGGATGCAATTTTCCTGCCGTTGTTTGGGAGGGCTTGGCACTGGCCTGGGAGAGGAGCGGGAGTGAGGTTGGGGGTGGGGGAAAGGGGGCGTGGTATCGCTGTTTTTCCGGAACTGGCTGGGGATATATCCCCGTGTGGGAAAATAGCCGGATCCCAGGGTCAGGCCCTGGAGCGGGCGTAACCGGGGGGGGATTTTTTTGCCTCTGTCCCCCAGATCAGACGAAGACGCCGTGGTCGGGATCAATCGCCAGATAGTCGAGGATGGCGAGATTTTTGGTGTGGGAAACACAGTGGTGGGGGCAGCTTTGGGAGGGGTCGAAGGTGAGGAGACGCTGGCGGTTTTCTTCGGAAAACCAATAATCCTTGAAAGAGCGCTCCCGGATGGAACCTAACAGCCCGCTGGTGGTATAGGCCTTGTCCTGACAGGTGTAGACATTTTGATCCGCCCCGATCACGGTGAGAAATTGTAAAAAGGGGCAGCGGGTATAGTGCTTGTCGAACCGTTCCTCCAGCTCGTGGACATGGTTGATGAGCTGGAAGCGATCATCGGTGAGGGCTTGGGCTCGCTGGATTTCAGCTTGAACAGCTGGAGCGATCTCCTGATGGTAGCGGTTGTTTTCGCCGCCACTGTTGGCCACCACCACGCCTGAGAGTTTGACATGGCTGGCCCCTGCTTCTTTGAATTGGGTACATGCTTCCAGCAGATGGGGATGATTTTCCCGGGTGACGATAAAGCTGACCCCCAACACGCAGTCGCTCTGCTGTTTGGCAAAGGCGGTCATGTTATCCAAGAGATCCGTGAAAGGTTTGCCCTGGATACCCCTCGCTTTGCGGTAGCTCTCATCATCCCAGCCATCCACTGAGATACGCACCCAGGTGGCGTGGCTTGCCAGGGCTTGGGCCACCCGGCCCTTGAGGTTGGAGCCGTTGGTGATGGCTGCGACCCCCACACCCCCCTCTGCCAGACGGGTGATGATTTCAGGCAGGGGTTTATAGAGCAGAGGCTCCCCGCCACCGGTAAAGGTGACCGCCTTGACCCCCATGGCCACCAGGTCGTCGGCAATCTCGTGCATTTTGTCCTCGGGGATGGCGTCCTCCTCCACCATCTTCTCACCCAGATTCAGGTGGCTCACCTTGTAGCAGCAATACCAGCAGTCGTGGTTGCAGCGGTTGGTGGGCTTGATGCGGATGTGCACGGGTGCGGCCACGGTACCTTTTTCGAGGGCCTGCAATCGATCCCCAAAGCGCAAAAATTTAAGAGAGCTGTAGAGCACGCTCATGGCATCTACTCCGGCATGGAGAGGCGGATCCGTTGGGCCATCGCTTCGGGGGTGAGATCCAGCGCCTGAAGTTGGGCATTTTGGGAGCCGTAGGTTTCGGTAAAGGCGTCGGGGAGGGCAAAGCGCAAAATCGGTGGATGGTTGGCGCGCATGCCGTGATTGATGGCATCGGTGACCGCCGAGCCCAATCCCCCGATGCGGGAGTGCTCCTCCAGGGTGACCACCATTTTGGCTTGGGCGGTGAGAAAGAGAACCGCCGTCTTATCCAGGGGCTTGACCGTGTGGAGATTCAACACCGAGCAGACAATCCCTTCCTCAGCCAAAATATCCGCCACCTGGAGCGCCCGATGCACCATCACTCCACACGCCATGAGAGCCACCTGGCCCCACTGACGCAGGAGGGTGCCCTGACCGATGACACATGGATCCTCGGGACGGGAGACGATGGGATCGTTGCCCTTAGCAAGCCGGATATAGATCGGTCCGGGCCAATCGAGGGTTTGTGTCATGAGCCGGGCCATCTCATGGGCATCTGCCGGGGCCAGCACCGTCATGTTGGGCAGTGCCCGCATCAGGGCCATATCCTCAATGGCGATGTGGGTCGGTCCCAGGGGGGCATAGACCAGGCCGCCGCCGTTACCGATCAGTCGCACCGGCAGGTTGTGCAGGCAGAGGTCGATGGCGACTTGCTCGTAGCAGCGGCGGGTGAGAAAGGTGGCGATGGTGTTGACGTAGGGAATAAACCCCTCCATGGCGAGTCCGGCAGCCATGCCGATGACATTCTGTTCGCTTACCCCCTCCATGAAAAACCGCTCCGGAAATTCGGCCTTGAAAGCATCCAGGGTACCCGCCCCCAGATCCGAGCCGATGAAGAGCACCCGGGGATCCTGCTTGGCCAGGGTGTGAACCGCATTGAGACAGGTTTTGCGCATGGATCAAGCTCCCTCCAGGCTATCGTAGAGGCTCTGGATGGCGGTAGCGTCGAGATAGGATTTATGGTGCCAGGTGGGGTTGTTTTCAGCGATGGCGAGCCCCTTGCCCTTGACCGTATGACAGATCAGCGCCGAGGGTTTGCCGGGGGTGAAGGGTAGCTCTGAAAGGGTTGATTTCAGCGCTTCCACATCGTGGCCATCCACCTCCCGGGTTTCAAAGCCGAAGGCCCGCCATTTGTCGGCCAGAGGCTCCAGATCCATCACCTCCCGGGTGGGGCCGTAGGATTGCAGTTTGTTATAGTCGATGAGGGCGGTGAGGTTTTCAAGCCGATGCTTGGCGGCACTCATCGCCCCCTCCCACACCGCCCCTTCGTTGATCTCCCCATCCCCCAACACCACCACCACCCGGTTGGATTTTTGTTTCAGACGCTGGGCGAGGGCGAGGCCGATACCGATGGCGAGGCCATGACCCAGCGCCCCGGTGGAGGCCTCCACCCCGGGAATTTTTCCCCGCTCCGGATGGCCCCCCAGGAAAGAGTCGATCTTGCAGAAGCGCTCCAGCTCCTGGATATCAAAATAACCGTGATCCGCCAGCAGGGCGTAGAGACCCAGGCAGCCGTGGCCTTTGCTGAGCACCAAAAAATCCCGCCCACTCCAGTCGGGTTCATCGGGCTTGTGGTGGAGGATATCGTCGTAGAGCACCCGGAGAATTTCGATCAAGGAGAGCGCTGAGCCGGGATGACCTCTGCCTCCCTTGTCCAAAGCGCTCACCACCAGCCGCCGCAGCTCTCGGGAGCGCGTGTCCAGTGGGGGTGTGGCGGTGGCGTTTACCGGCTGAGGATCAGTCATGGCTTGACTCCGTGAGCTGCTGGAAACGTTTTTTGACCCGGTGCAACTGTTGTTTGCTCGCCTGCTGTTGATGCTTCACCCCTTGGGCTTTGGCCCGTCTGGCCCAAACATCCGGGAGAAATTCATTGAGCATGATCAACATCCAGCAGAGTTCCAAGAGAGGGTGGAGGGCTTGCAGGCGGATGGCAAAATGATCGTCCGTTGCAAACATTTCCTGCATCTGGCGACGATAATGGTTCTGCAAGGCCGGGGCCAGTTCCATGCCGGGGTGGCTGGAAAAATCACAGGTCAATTTAACCGGATCGTCCCAGCCGAAATATTCAAAATCAAGAAAAACAATGCGGCCGTCCCTCTGGCGCAGGGCGTTGTGAAAGCCAAAGTCGGAAGGGCTCAGGAGGCGTTGGGAAGGAGTGATTTCCGAGCTGATGTCGAGCCCGGCCTGCTGATAGATCTGGCGTGCCCTCTGGGAAAATTGGTTGAGGGCGGGGGAAAAATCATTCTCCAGAAAATCGGTCAGTGAGGGGGGTGGATCAGGGAGGTCGGCCAGTCGATCATAACGCCGATGGAGCTGATCCAATAGATCCTGCCCGGACAAAACCGCATCAGATGCTGGGGGGAGGGGGGATGAATCAGGGGCAAGGGTGAGATCCCGCAGCGCCTGGATGAACACCAATGCCTGATCGATATCCCCAGCTGTCGGGTGGGGGATGGTTTGGCCGTCGATCCAGCTGAACAGGGCGCAGTGGTTGTGCCGATCCACCCCGATCAGCTTGGGGGTGGCGGTGAGGCCGGATCGATTCAAAAGAGCCAGCGCAGCGGTTTCCCTTCCCAACCGGTCTCGGGGATCAGAGGCTTGGGGGGGGTAAAATTTGAGCGCAAAGGTTTTTTCAGCCGTCTCGACCCGATAGAGGGGATTGTTGCCTCCTGCCTGCATTGGGGAGAGGGTCTGTATGGGGGCTTGGGCCAGCTCCTGGGCGATGGCGGTGAGGGGGAGCAGGGGAGCGGAGGGGGACAAGTGGTTCAGCCCGTTTCCTTGATCATGCGTCGGGCCGCTTCAGCCAAAAAGCCGGAGCGGCTCATCCCCAACCCCTTGGCCAAGCCATCCACCCTGGAGAGGAGCGCCTCTTCCAGGGTGATGTTGAGTCGTACCGAGCGTTTGGGCAGATCGGCCCGCACTAGAATTCGGGCAGCCTCCCTGACTTCTGGATCCGTGGGAATCTGGTCAAGGGGTGTGGGCTCTGGAATGGCCTCCCGGTCCCGCACCATGAGGGAAAGATGTCCGGACAAGGCCTCCTCGGCGTTGGCGGCAGCCTCCTGAATGCTCGCCCCAAAGCTGACACAACCGGGAAAGTCCGGGAAAATAATCCCAAAACCGGAAGATCCCTGTTCAATGATGGCTGGAAAATGTCGAGTGGACATCATCTCCTCCTATCGCAGTTTAAGGCCAGACTGCCGTTCAATGCTTTTCAGGGTGCCGATAGGCATCTCTTTGACAGGATGGGGAACGGTGACTTTCCCGGATTTTTCCGGATGAACAAAATGGTGATGGCTCCCTGTCACCCCTGCAAGTTGCCAGGATCCCTTCTTCAAAATTTGGATGATTTCCCGACTGCTCTTGCTCACCTGTTTCTCCCTGGTTGAGATTTCAGAATACCTGAGTCGGGGGAATTGGCAATGAAAATGTGTATTGGGTATGTATTAGTCCCGATGATTGTTGTCCCAGCGCCCCCTACCTGCTTCAGGAAAATGAAAATAAGCGCGCCCGCTTTGACGCCATGCTGGATGGGGTCAGGGAAGAGGGGGAAAGAGAAGGTGTTTATGGTATCGATCAGGTTTTATCCGAAATGGATGAGATCATCGGGGGGGCGTTGGGCTGAGATTTATTCCCCCTGCTCTTTTTTCAGCAGCTCGGAAAAAATATCGGATTTGACCGGGGGGCTGAAGATGTAGCCCTGGAAGGAGTCGCACCCCTGGGATTCCAGATAGGTCAGCTGCTCCGGCTCTTCCACCCCTTCGGCAACGACCTTGAGTTCCAGACTGCGGGCCAGGGAGATCACCGCCGAAACGATGGCTTTGTCGTCGGTATCCTGGACGATATCCCGGACAAAGGAGCGGTCGATCTTCAAGGCGTGGATGGGGAAGCGCTTGAGATAGCTCAGGGAGGAATAACCGGTGCCAAAGTCATCCACCGAAATCATTATCCCCATCTCCCGCACCCGGCTCATGGTATCGATGGCCTTTTCCACATCCTTCATCACCATGGATTCGGTGATTTCCAGCTCCAGGTTTTCCGGGGGCAGGCCCGTCTCCTGAAGGATGCGCTCCATGGTGGGGAGGAGCTTTTTATCCAAAAATTGAATGGCCGACAGGTTGACCGCCATGGTGAAGGGGTTGCCGGTTTGATCCATCAACGTCTTGGCATCCCGACAGGCGGTCTCCAAAATCCACTCCCCCAGGGGAATGATCAGACCGCTCTCTTCGGCGATGGGGATAAAATCCAGAGGGGAGACGATGCCGTGTTCGGGACGGATCCAGCGAATCAACGCCTCCGCTCCGATAATCTGCCCGCCACTGACCGCCACCTTGGGCTGATAGTTGAGCTGAAACTCCCCCTCTTCCAGCGCCGTGCGCATGCAGGATTCCAGGGTCAGACGGTGGAGATTGGCGGCATTCATCGCGGCTTCGAAAAAGCGATAGGCCTTGCGACCATCCGCCTTGGCTTGATACATGGCGGTATCAGCGTGTTTGGTCAGGGTGTCGTGATCCTGGCCGTCGGAAGGGGCCATGGCGATACCGATGGAGACGGTGATGCTGATGATGTGGCCGTCGATGGTGAAGGGGTGCTCAAACACTTCCAGCACCTTGCGCACCACATGGGCCACAGCCTGCTCATCTTTGACATCCATCAACACCAGGGTAAATTCATCCCCCCCCATGCGGGCAACGGTATCCACCTCCCGCACCGCGCCCCGCAGCCTGCGTGCACACTCCTGCAATAGTTTATCACCCGTCGCATGGCCCAGAGAGTCGTTGACTTTTTTAAAATGGTCGAGATCCAAAAACATCAGAGCGGTTTTGCGTCCCACCCGCCGGGAGGCTTTGAGTTCCCGCTCCAGGCGATCCTTGAACAGCAAGCGGTTGGGCAGGCCCGTCAGATAGTCCCGATAGGCCATACGGGTCAGGCGCGCTTCCATGCGTTTTTTTTCAGTGGTGTCGCTGAAAATACCGATACAGTGGAGAATGTTGCCGTCGGCGGTGCGGGCGGTGTTGATGGTGAGCCAGCTGGGGAAAAGTTCACCATCCTTGCGGCGATTCCACACTTCCCCCTGCCACTGGCCGGTCTTGAGGAGGGTATGCCAGATCTGGGCGTAAAAGTTGATGTCGTGGCGGCCTGATTTAAGATAGCCGGGATCCTTGCCCAGCACCTCTTCCCGGGAATATTGGGTGGTCTGACAATAGGCCTGGTTGACGTCGATGATCTTGTTGGCAGAATTGGTGATGAGGATCCCTTCGGTGGTGTTGTCAAACACCTTGGCGGTGAGCCGCAGGCGATCTTCGGTCCGCTTTTGATCGGTGAGATCTTCGTGGATACAGACGATCTCGCCGCTGTCCAGGCGATAGACGTCGTTTTCAAACCAGGTGGTCAGCACTTCCTCTTCATAGATGGAGACCGGAAAATGCTCCCGCTCACCACTAAAATGGACCCGTTTGAAGGCTTCTGCCAAGCCTGAGGTTTTCGCACTGGGGAAGAGTTCCGTGAGGGGCTTGCCGATGACCTTTTGCCGTCGGATATCGTTGATGCGCTCCGCTGCCCGGTTGAGATCGGTGAGGATGAACACTTCGCCGTTGTTGACCGGCTCAAAAACCGCAACCCCGGTGGGCATGGTGTTAAAGAGCGTTTTGAACCGCTCCTCACTTTTGACCAGCTCCGCCTCGGAGTGCTTACGGGCCCGGATGTGATCCCACTGCCGCAAGGCCCGCTCCGCCACCCGGTGCATCTCCATCAAGGCGTCACCGGACTTGACGACATATTCCAGCACCCCTGATTTGAGCAGATCCACTGCGGTCTGTTCATCCCCGTGGCTGGTCATGACGATGACGGGATAGGGGAGGGTGCTGGTATCCTCAGGCAGAAGCTCCGAGCCCTGGCCATCAGGCAGCGCCAGGTCGGTGATCAACAGGTTGGGCTCAATCAGTGACAGCTTTTCCCGGGCTTCGGCCAGGGTGGCAGCGACGGTCAACAGGCAGCCGTTTCCCCAGGCGTCAAAGGCATAGCGGATCAGGTCCACATGGGCCTTTTCGTCTTCTACCAGGAGTATTTGGACTGATTCAGGGTTCACGGCAACTCACATTACGGCCAAGTATGGTTTTTCGAAGGCGGTATCCCTTCGAGTCTTCAGGAATTTGTTGAATTGTTTTTAAATGGATAGAGGAAAGGTTTGGAAAAACACCCATAAGAATTGTTAATGATAATCAATTGTACGTCAGCAATCCAGGTGTCATGCCCATTTTCTCACCTAAACACGCCATTAAAAGGCTTGGGGCAGCAAAATTCAAGCCGGGAAATGAAGAAAATGAAAGGTAGAGAGTGAAAAATACCGGGTGCGGGGATTATTTGATCAGCCGTTGTTGAATGCGCTCGATAAAGGCGAAATGAATGTTGTCCATGCCGGTGCCGAAAGGGGCTTCGATCATATCCTGAATGGTGAGTAGAGCCAGTATCATGCCGGTGGCCAGCACGGAGGCGAGAACCCCCAGCCAGCCCATACCGGCAAACTCCGGGGAGAGAAAAAAAATGGCGGTGATCAGAGCGGTCTGGATGTAATAGCGTAAAATAACCGGGGTGTAGTGTTCTTTGATGGAGAGGAGTCTTTCAAAGGAGTATTGCATTCCCTGATACCAGTGGAGCAGCCGGGCGATCTCTGGTGGGGAGAGGCCATCCTGGCGGATCTTGAATATTTCCCCCAACAAAAAGGCAAAAAAATCGTCTATCTGGCGTAAATCTTCCCCATCCACCTTGCGTTCTTCGCGGATCAATACCGAACGGGCAATGGGAAAAAAGGTGCGGAAGGCATCCATCACCAAGGGCAGGCGCTCCTTGGGGTGCTGATGGGCGAAAACGCCGGAGAGACTGAGAATGTGGGATTTCAGGGCGGCGATTTCATCCAGGGCCTCAAAGCGGCGGCGGTTGGCGGTGCCGATGGTGATGGCAAAGGTAAAAAAAATCCCCGCAAAGGCCACTTGCGCCAAAACCCGCATCTGTAGGACATAGTCGATGTGGTGGCAATACCAGGTCAAAAGGCCTGAGCAGAGGGGGATGAGCAGGAGCTTCGGTTGTATCAGAGTCTGCATGGGGTTTCCCTGTTGCGATGGCCATGGGATGGGAATCAGCCTGTATGCTACGGCCACGCTGGATTCCGGGCAACCCGCGCCGTATGATGATCCGAGCTGTCAATGCTGGCATGAAAGTGGAACCGCTGAATCAGGAACCAAGGGGAAAAAGCATGGCGAATGTATCCGGATCTGCCAAAAAAGGGATCGAAAATCGGCTTTCACAGCGTCTGTCGGCTCTGGAGCCGGTGAAGGTTTTCCAGGGCGGCCAGGAGTTTGAGGCGCGGATTCAAAATGTCGGCCTCCAGGGGTTTGGCATCCTCTCTCCCAAATCGATGGCCCCGGGGGATAAGCTCCAGCTGGAGGTTTCCGGTGATGGTGGGGTCCAGCTCTATGAGTGCCAGGTGGTCTCCCGGAAGGAGCAGCAGGGGGAATTTTTGTTGGGGCTGCATATTCAGGATCAGGCGGAAGAGGAGCTGCTGCAATATTTGCGGTCTTAGGTGGGGGGCAATCCCGGTAGGATAATCGTGAGCCGTGGGAGCCGTATCAATCAAGATACGCATCGTATCATCCAAGTCACTTCCCCCCCCATCAACCACCATTGGGTTCATGCAACCAATCCGAAGGAGAGGGGCTTTGGTTTAACTCTATAGTGTGGAAGCCATCGAACGATGGGGTTTGCGTGGCTCGCTACATCCTGCGCATCTTTAACTGTAAAGCCATCGACCGATGCGGTTCGCGCAGCTCACCACATCCTACGCAATTCTCTGTAAAATCACATCGACCGATGCAGTTCGCGCAGCTCGCTACATTCTACGCAATCCTATACAGCTAGGTTCAAGATGACTCCCATGACCCGTCAATCCGGTCGTGGGCTTTGCACCATCCTGCCCAACCCGTAAATATCACTTCAAATTGAACTTGAAGCGGAAATTGCGGATTTCCAATAGATCTCCGTGGGAGAGCATTTCGATGCGGGTTAGTTTGGCGCCGTTTAAGCGGGGTTTGAACCAGCCCCCCATGGGTCTCACCCGAAAGCCATCCGCCTTTTGAGTGATGACGGCTGCGATACCCGGGGTAAAAAAGCCGCTCAGGCGAACATCAGCCCCACTGCTTTTGCCCAGGGTCATCGTTTCGCTCAGGTCAAAGCGGGTACGCCCCCCTGGCACGGAATCACCACTGGAGAGCAGAGAGAGGAAGGCTGCGGCCCCGGGAGTGCCGACATTGGCGGGCATGGGGGGCGGTTCCTTGCCGGCGGAGATGAACACGGTGCCGTCAAAATCAGCGGAACTGTCGGCGCTTTGTGCGGCGGCAGGGGATTGCTTTTGAGGGGCAGCCTGGCGACCACCAGCTACAAATTGGAGATGGTGTTTGCCGATGCCGATCACATCCCCATCCTTCAGGGGGGTGATGGCGTTGATACGATTGCCGTTGAGCCAGGTACCGTTGTTGCTGCCCAGATCCTCCACCAAAAAATGGTTTCCCTGCTGCACAATACGGCAATGCTTGCGGGAAACCCCCAGATTATCGATGTGGATGTCGTTGTCAGCACTGCGACCAACGGTGCTGGAAGGGTTTGGCAGACCAAACTCTCCACGGACTTTTTCTTTAAACAAAAGAATGACTTTGGCCATTGGCATTTTCCAGGAAAAAGGGGCAGATCAACCATTGTCACGGATTATGCCATGCTCGGGGAAAAATGGGAAGAAGTGGGAAAAGAGCTGTTGGGAGCAGTAGGGATGTGGGGTGGGGGTGGGCTGAAAAGAGAATAAGGGATCTCTTATTGTGATTTCATGGGGCCAAATCATCATATGGATATTTGTATTCAGGTTTTTCCCTGAAAATATTTAGATGACAGTGGCAAAAAATCATTCGGTTGGGGCGAGCATCGATGATTTCTCCCTTCCAGAGGAGGTTTCTGGTTGGTTGGATTTTTCAGATCGGGTTGTGGTGTTATCAAATGGAGCTGAAATGATCACATGGAATTCCTTATTGTGATTTTGGCCGCAAAAATCACAATAAGGAATTCCATGTTCAAGTTTCCCCGCTAAAAATTTTCAGATAACGGTGGAAGACGAAAATTCGGTTACGTTGATAGCCGGTAATTTCTGCCAATACCCCTTTTTCCACCAGGGTGTTCACCAGTTGGTTTGCCGACTGATAGGTTGTTTGTAGCTGGTTTGCGACCGTCCCGACATTAACCGCAGGTTGCTCGTAAAGATAATGGAGGAGTTTGTGGCCATTTTCAGCGCGACGCCCCAGGGTGGCAATGACGCTGTCCAGTTCCTGCCGCAGAGCGAGAATATTTTGGAAAGTCTGCTTGCCATTTTCTGCTGTTTCCAAAACCGCTTGGAGGAAAAATCGGCACCAATGGCCAATATCGTTGGATTCCCTAACACGGGTCAACGCATCAAAATAGGCCCCTCGATTTTTTTCCAGATGAGTTGAAAGGTAGAGGGAGGGGTTGGTCAAAAGACCGTTGCTGACCAGATAGAGGGTGATGAGTAGTCGCCCGATACGTCCGTTGCCACCCAGAAAAGGGTGAATGGTTTCAAACTGATAATGGCTGATGGCGCAACGGATGAGGTGGGGAACCTGAATTTCGTCATTGTGCCAAAAGGCCTCCAGATCTCCCAGCAGTTCCGGTAGATCGTTGTGATGGGGGGGAATGAAAGCCGCGTCAGCCAGAGAAGCCCCACCGATCCAATTTTGACTACGCCGAAATTCTCCCGGGGTTTTGCGTTCCCCTCGGACACCTGACAAAAGCGTGGCGTGGGTATCTTTGAGGAGGCGCAGGGAGAGGGGAAGGGCTGGCAAAGTGGCAACAGCTTCATTCATGGCCCGAATATAATTTTGAACTTCCCGCCAATCATTCCGGCGTTCAGGAGGGATTTCATTCTCTTCCAGAACAGCTTCATCCATCTGGGTTCGGGTGCCTTCGATTTGGCAGGAGAGGCGGGCCTCCTTGATGACATGCATGCGGATAAACATTTCCACATTGGGAACAATCGAGGTAAAGGCGTTGAGTTCTCCCAGCGCCCGGCTGGCTTTTTCCAGGAGTTGGTTGATGCGGGGGTCTTCCCAGCGCCATTCCAGGTTGACCAGAGCTGGCTGAAAGCTTTTGTACTGGTATTGTTGGCGATTCGTTCCGGAAATGAAGGATTCGAATTTCATAGGTAACCGTACTGTTTGGTGCAACGGAAATTTGGCTGAATACAGGGGGGCTGCTTATCCTGGGAAACGTCCTGAAAAAATATATTCCCATTCTGTCAGCCTGCTATTGCCGATGATTTTTGTCAATGGATTCGGGAGAATCGGATTACGCTGATTATCTTTGCGTAAGGTTCAAACTACCGGTTTTAGCTGGCCAGCTTCCAGCACCTGTTTTCGAACCAACCGGCTTTAGTCGGTAGTTGTTCAGTTTGATCCATTTCTGGCAAAACATCAAAAATGTGGATCACCTATTGTAAATTAGGCATGGTATATGACCATTTTCGGCAGTTTGTATCGATAAATGGACCATTTTTGCCTGAATTCTACATATGTATATGTGTATAAGTGGCTGTTATGCGCTGTTGTTTTATGGAGGTATTCTGTTGAAAAACAGGGCTTAGCATCGAATATTAGCTGGAGATTATTCAGTAATGGCACCAAGTATGCAGGTAGATTGGCAGGAATCTGTTTGAAAATGGGTGAAATGTAAAAATAATTTTACTCTGTTTGGGGTGGGGAAAGCCGCTGTTGGCTGAATATGGCGGCGACTGTTTCCTGGTGAGTGGCCAGGTAACTCTTTTGATTCATTCAACAATTTTTTGTTTGTTTCCGAAATTGCTCCATTTTTGGAGATTGTTACATTGTTTTACTTGACATCCAGTTCGACAAGATCGGGCTACGGTCCTGAAACTTAAAGGGAGATTGGACTATCCAAGTAGTACAAGCAGTGGACCGTTCGCGCTTTACGCATGACTCCTGAAACAAGGGAGGCATGGGCCCAAAGGGTTGTATCCAAGGGGGTCGGATCCGATGGCTGAAAGTGGCTCGGCTCCTAAGCTTACGTGGAGGGTTCCATGGGTGAACACATCACGACTTGGATGGGAGATCGTATCGTTGGCTGGTTGACCTCGGAAGCACAACCCAGCGGCATGCCCCTTTGCAACTTCCAGCGCCTCACAGCCGAAGTGCGGCCTTGTGATGTGATCCTGGTGGAAGGGCGCAGCCGGGTGAGCGAGGTGATCAAGACCATCACCCAGTCCCCCTGGTCCCACTCGGTGCTCTATATCGGTCGTTTGAGCCAGATTGATGACCTGAACCTCCGACGCCTGTTGGATCAGCACTATCAGGGGGATTCCGAAGAGCCTTTGGTGGTGGAGGCGATGATGGGTGAGGGGACGGTGGTCACGCCCCTCTCCAACTACCGGACCCACCATTTGCGCATCTGCCGCCCCAAGGCGATCTCCCAGTGGGACGCCCTGAAGGTGATCGAATATGCCATTCACCGTATCGGCACCCGCTACGACGTTCGCCAGATCATTGATCTTGCCCGCTTTTTGCTACCTTACAGCATCCTGCCCCGGCGCTTTCGCTCCAGCCTCTTTTCCCACCAGGCCGGGGATACCACCCGCACGGTTTGTTCTTCCATGTTGGCCCAGGCCTTCATGTCGGTGCACTTTCCGATTTTGCCGGTGGTGCAGCGCAATGATGCGGGGGAGCTGAAGCTCTACCGGCGCAATTTCCGGCTCTTCACCCCCCGGGATTTTGATCACTCTCCCTATTTCGAAATCATCAAATATCCCCTGGTGGGCCATGAAGATCTGGCCAACTACCGCAACCTGCCCTGGGATTGCGAAGGGTTGGTCTGCAACGCCGAGGGGGATTGTTATCTGCCTGGCCCTGGCAAGAGCACCAAAAACGCCTGGGTGGTGTCGCCCAAGGGGGCGCTCCATACCTTCCTCAAAAAAACCAGGCGACTTATCTCCTGGCCGTTTTCCCTCCCCTCCTGGGGTTTGGGTGGGCCGTTCCATTTTGCTTCCCGCCTGAATGTGCCGGGGTTACCGGCTGATGACCATGAGGGGAAGAGCCGGGAGAAGCGACAACAGGCAACTGTGGAAAGGGGATCGTCATGAATACCTATTATTGGCTGGTTCCGGGATTGTTGGCTCTCTTTTGGATGTTGGCCTTTTACGGCGCTTCCCGGGGAGCTTGGAGTGGATGGGTGGGGTTGGTGGTCTTGGCGGCCGGTTGGCCCTGGACACCTCTCACCGGGTTCCACTGGCTTGGGGCCGGGAGCTTTTTGGCCCTGGCTGCGGTGGTCAATATCTCTTCCCTGCGGCTCAAGCTTTTGACCTCTCCTCTGATGGGGCTCTTCCGCAAGGCCTTGCCCCCGCTCTCCCGCACCGAAAAGGAAGCCCTGGAAGCGGGGACGGTGTGGTGGGATCGGGAAATATTCAGTGGCGATCCCAACTGGGAAAAGCTCCTGAATGAGCCCCCCTCGGTGTTGAGCCGGGAGGAGCAGGCTTTTTTGGATGGGCCGGTGGCCGAGCTGTGTCGGATGATCGACGATTGGCAGATCACCGCTACCACCCAGGATTTGACCCCGCAAGTGTGGCGCTTCATGAAGGAAAAGCGCTTTTTCGGCCTGGTGATTCCCAAAGAGTATGGCGGGCTGGGTTTTTCTCCCAGCGGCCACTCGGCTGTGGTGACCAAAGTCGCCAGCCGCTCCATCACCGCAGCGGTGACGGTGATGGTGCCCAACTCCCTGGGGCCTGCGGAGCTGCTGCGCCATTACGGCACCGAGGCGCAAAAGGACCACTATCTCCCCCGATTGGCCGATGGCCGGGAGATTCCCTGCTTTGCCCTGACCTCGCCCGAAGCGGGCAGTGATGCGGGATCGATGCCCGATACCGGGGTGGTGTGCCGGGGGGATTGGCAGGGACGGAAAAATGTCCTGGGCATCCGGGTCAACTGGGACAAACGCTACATCACCCTGGCCCCGGTGGCGACGGTGTTGGGGCTGGCTTTTCGCCTCCACGATCCCGACGGGCTTTTGGGGATGGAAAAAAATGTCGGGATCACCCTGGCGTTGATTCCGGTGCCCCTGCCGGGGATGGAGATCGGCAGCCGCCACAATCCATTGGATATTCCCTTCCAAAACGGCCCCACCCGGGGGCGGGATGTGTTCATTCCCATGGAGATGGTCATCGGTGGTGCCCCCCGGGCTGGGCAGGGGTGGCGGATGTTGATGGATTGTCTGGCTGAGGGACGCTCCATTTCCCTGCCGGCACTCAGTGTCGGTGCAGGCAAGACCGCCTGTCGGGTGGTGGGGGATTATGCCCGGGTGCGGCGGCAATTCAAGTTGCCCATCGGTCGCTTCGAAGGGGTACAGGAGGCGATGGGGCGCATGGCCGGGGAGACCTGGCTGATGGAAGCGGCCCGACGCTTTACCGTCTCTGCCGTGGATCAGGGCCACAAACCTTCGGTGATTTCAGCTCTCACCAAATATCAGCTCACCGAGCGGATGCGCCGGGTGGTGAATGATGCCATGGATGTGGTGGGAGGCGCTGGCATCTGTGTGGGGCCTCGCAACCTTATCGCCGGGATGTATCGGGCGATTCCCGTGGGTATCACGGTGGAGGGGGCCAATATTCTCACCCGCACCCTGATTGTCTTCGGCCAGGGGGCGATCCGGGCCCATCCCCATATTCTCCATGAACTACAGGCGTTGGAAGAGCCCGATCCGGCCAAGAGTGCCCGGGCTTTTGATCAGGCTTTTTTCAATCATGTCTCCTTCACCCTGCAAAATGGTGCCCGGGCAGTGTGGTATGGCCTGAGTGGCGCGCGCACGGTGAAAACCCCGGTCCATGGGGCGGAAAAACGCTACTACCAGCAGCTCACCCGGCTGGCGGCGGTTTTCGCCCTGGTGACCGATGTGGCCCTGCTCACCCTGGGGGGCTCCCTCAAGCGGCGGGAATCCCTCTCCGGGCGGATGGCGGACATGCTTTCCCATCTCTATCTGGGAGCGGCGGCCCTGAAGCAGTTCCATGAGCGGGGTCGTCCCGAAAGCGATCTGCCCCTGCTCCAGTGGGCCATGCACCATAATCTTCATGGGGCCGAGCAATCCCTGGCGGGATTTTTGGAAAACTTTCCCTTCCGCCCCCTGGCCTGGCTGCTCTCTCTGGTGGCAGCCCCCCTGGGACGCTCTCACACCCCTCCCAGCGACCGTTTGACCCACCAGTGCGCCGCCCTGCTCCAGGAGCCGGCCCCGGTACGGGATCGCCTGACTGCCGGGATCTTTATTCCTGCCGGAGATCGGGAACCTTTCGCCCGGCTGGAAGCGGCCTTCACCAGCACCATCGCCGCCGAGCCGGTGGAGCGGAAGCTGAAAGTGTTTGGCAAATTGCATATCGGTAGCAACGACACCTTGCTGGAAGCGGCTGTGGGGCAGGGGGTGATCAACTCTCTGGAAGCCCAAACCCTTCGCAACGCCGATCGACTGCGCCGGGAAGTGATCCAGGTGGATGAATTTCCAGCCCCCTCCAAACAATGGGAGAATGCGGCATGAACGTAAGCCCAGTGGTGGGAAAAGCTCTGGAGCCGGTCTATGTGGTGGATGGCACCCGGACGCCGTTTTTAAAAGCCCTGGGGCGACCCAATTCCATGTCGGCTGCGGACTTGGCGGTGGCGGCCGGGCGCCATTTGCTCCTGCGGCAACCCTTTGAGCCCCAGAGCATCGACGAGGTGATTTTGGGGTGTGTGTTGCCCGCCCCGGATGAAGCCAATATCGCCCGGGTGGTCTCCCTGCGTTTGGGGTGTGGCCATGAAACCCCGGCCTGGACCGTTCAGCGCAACTGCGCTTCCGGCATGCAGGCGATTGATACAGCCATTCGCAACATTCAAAACGGCTCCTCCCGGATGGTGCTGGCGGGGGGGGTGGAGGCGATGAGTCGGGCCCCTCTCCAGTGGCGCCCGGAGCTGGTCTCCTGGTTTGCCAACTGGCGCAAGGCCCGGGGCGTGCCTGCCAAGATGAAGCTTTTGGGGGCGCTCAGCCTGAAACAATTGCGCCCGGTGGTGGCTCTGCTCAAGGGGCTCACCGATCCGGTGGTGGGGCTCTCCATGGGCCAGACCGGGGAAATTTTGGCCCATCGTTTCGGGATCACCCGGGAGGAGATGGACGCTTTCGCCCTGGAAAGCCATCAACGTCTGAACCAAGCCCAGGAGGAGGGGCTTTTCAAAAAGGAGGTCACCCCTCTGTTTGAGGTGGGGGGAGGTATCGAAGGGGCGGATCAGGGGCTCAGGAAGGATTCGACCCTGGAAGCCCTGGGCCGCTTGAAACCGGTCTTCGACCGCCACCACGGCCAGCTGACGGCGGGTAACTCCGCCCAGGTGAGCGATGGGGCGGCGCTGCTGCTTTTGGCTGACGAACAGTCGGTGATGAAACACAACCTGCGGGTGCTGGGTCGGGTGACACCAGCGGCCTGGGCAGGTTTGGATCCGGCCCAGATGGGTTTGGGGCCGGTCCACGCCATCGCCCAGCTTTTAAAGCGCGAAAAACAGTCCATGTCGGGGATCGACTATTGGGAGATCAACGAAGCCTTCGCAGCCCAGGTGCTGGCGTGTGATCGGGCGGCCCGGGATGCCGATTATGGCCGGAAGGCGTTGGGGCTTGATGGCGCTCTTGGAGGGTTTCCCCGGGAGCGGCTGAATGTCGATGGCGGGGCGATCTCCATCGGTCACCCGGTGGGGGCCAGTGGTGCGCGCATTGTGTTGCATCTGTTGAACCTGTTGCAGTCCAAAAACGCCCGCCGGGGGATAGCCGCCCTCTGTATCGGTGGTGGCCAGGGTGGGGCGATGTTGGCGGAAGCGGTTTAGGGAGGTGTGATCATGGACAATAATAAGACCGATCGTAAAATCGGAACCGGTCATCACTGGCAGCTTGAGCAGGATGAGACCGGAATAGCCTGGCTGACCCTGGATGTGGTGGGCAGCGGGGCCAATGTGCTTTCCACCGAGGTGCTTTTGGAGCTGGATCGGGTGTTGGATCCCCTGGTGGGGGCGCCTCCCCGGGGGTTGGTGATCCTCTCCGCCAAGAAGAGCGGCTTTATCGCCGGGGCGGATGTGACGGAGTTTACCGATTTTCAGGGGGAAGCCCAGGCCCGTGAGCATATCCGCAAGGCAGGCCCCATTTTCAACAAGCTGGAAAACCTCTCCTGCCCGACGGTGGCGATGATCCATGGCTTTTGCCTGGGGGGTGGCTTGGAGCTGGCTTTGAGTTGCCGCTATCGACTGGCGGAGGAAGCCCCCTGCACCCGCTTGGGATTGCCGGAAGTGAAGCTGGGGATCCATCCCGGTTTTGGCGGCACGGTGCGTCTTAACCGATTGATTGGTCATTTGCAGGGGCTCGGCATGATGTTGACGGGCCGCACCCTGAACGCCAAAGCCGCCCGGAAGCTGGGGTTGGTGGACCGCACCGCCCCCCGCCGCCATCTGAAACGGGCGGCGGTGAGCTTGATTGAACATCCTCCTCTCCTGCAGCGGGCCGGTTTTTGGCAGCGGGTGGCAGGCTTTCCCGGAGTGCGCGCCCTGGTGGCTTCCTACCTCCATCGTCAGGTGGCGGTGCGCGCCCCGGTGGATCACTATCCAGCCCCCCACGCCCTGATCGACCTGTGGCAGCGCTGGGCGGGTGATCCCCAAGAGATGTTCAGCCAGGAGGCCAACTCCGTCGCCCGACTCTTCAATGGGGAGAGCGCCCGAAGCCTGATTCGCCTTTTCACCCTGCGGGAGCAGATGAAGGGGGTGGGCAAGGGGAGCGATTTTCGTCCCAAGCGGCTCCATGTGATCGGGGCCGGGGTGATGGGGGGGGATATCGCCGCCTGGGCAGCACTCAACGGCATGGTGGTGACGCTTCACGATCAGAGCCAGGAAAACATTTCCCGGGCCCTGGTGCGGGCCAACAAGCTCTACCGGAAAAAATTGAAGGATCCCTATCTGGTGCGGGATGCCCTGGATCGCTTGATCCCCGATACCCAAGGGGTGGGGGTGGGGAAGGCGGATGTGGTGATCGAGGCGATTTTTGAAAACCTGATCGCCAAGCAGTCCCTCTTTCGGGAGGTGGAAAAGCGCCTGAAACCGGGGGCGCTCCTCGCCACCAACACCTCTTCCATTCCTCTGGAGGAGATCGCCTCGGTGCTGGAACATCCCCGGCGCCTGGTGGGGCTGCACTTTTTCAACCCGGTGGCCAAAATGCCTCTCCTGGAGGTGGTGACCTGCCGGAAAGAGCAGACCGACCCGGCAGCGGTGGCGGCGGCGTGCGGTTTTGCCGTTACCGTGGATCGCTTGCCCTTGGTGGTGAAAAGCGGTCCGGGATTTTTGATCAACCGGATCCTGCTCCCCTATCTCCTGGAGGCGGTTACCCTGGTGGCGGAGGGGGTGGATCCCAGGGCAGTGGACCGAGCGGCACTGCGCTTTGGCATGCCCATGGGGCCGATTGCCCTGGCAGACCAGGTGGGGCTCGATATTTCCCTCTCCGTGGCTGAAATTCTCGCCACCCACCTGGGCCGTCCCGTGCCCACCCTGCTTCGGGAACGGGTGGAGCTGGGGTGCCGGGGCAAGAAGAGCGATTGCGGTTTTTATCGCTACAAAAAAGGCAAAGCCATTGCCACCGAATTCAAGGGCAAACGCCCACCGCCGGAAGATCTGATGGATCGCTTGATTCTACCGATGATCAACGAGGCGGTAGCCTGCCTGCGGGAAGGGGTGGTGGCGGATCCGGACGGATTGGATGGTGGCATTGTTTTCGGCACCGGTTTCGCCCCCTTCCGGGGAGGCCCCATGGCCTGGGTCGCTACCAGAGGGGTGGATAATCTGCTCAAACGTCTCAAGGTGTTGGAGATGCGCCACGGCCATCGCTTTAAAGCGGATGCCGGATGGAACGATCCCAAGCTGCTGGCGTGGATCGGTCAGAGGGAGAAAAATCATGAAAAAACGCACACCTCAACTGACCCCACCCTGGAAGGTGGATACCCTGTCCGACTTGTTTCGGGTGCGGGTTGAAGAGTCCCCGGAGGATGAGGCGTATCGTTTTTATGATGGGGAGGCTGAGAGCTGGCACTCCATCACCTGGCAGGGTATGGCCGAAGTGGTGGGGCGCTGGCAGAAGGCCCTGCTTCGGGAAGCCCTGCCCCCCGGCTCCCGGGTGGGGATCCTGCTGGAAAACCGCCTGGAGTGGGTCGCCCTGGATCAGGCCGCTTTGGGCTTGGGGCTGGTGGTGGTGCCCCTCTATCCCGGGGATCGACCGGAAAATATCGCCTACATCCTGAACGATTGCGGGGTGCGTCTGCTGCTGGTGGGAGAGGGGCGTGAATGGATGCCCATTGCCGAACATCTGGCTGCGACGAGTGTTCTGGGGCGGGTGATCTCCCTCAGGGGTGGGTTTGGAGATGGGGTTGGAGATGGGGTTGCTGACGGCGTTGGAGCCGGAGCCGGAATGGGTGCGGCCAACGACCACGATCCGCTGTTGATTCCGGCGGAGCAATGGCTGGCTGAAGAGGGAATGCCCCTGCACCGGGGGGAGGGCTCTGGCTGGGATCTGGCCACGATCATCTACACCTCCGGCACCACCGGGCGGCCCAAGGGGGTGATGCTCTCCCATCGCAATATTTTGTCCGACGTCTATAACGCCCTGACGGTGGTGCCGACTTATCGGGAGGATCTGTTTCTCTCCTTTTTGCCCCTCTCCCACGCCTTGGAGCGCACGGCTGGTTTGTATCTGCCCATGATGGCGGGGGCGCGGGTGGCTTTTGCCCGCTCCATTCCCCTGCTTTCGGAGGATCTGCAACAGCTGCGTCCCACGGCGATGATTTCAGTGCCTCGGATCTATGAGCGGCTCTATCTTAAAATCCAGGCGGGTTTGGAGCAGGGGTCGTGGCTGAAACAGGGACTTTTTCGCCTGGCGGTGCATGTGGGCTGGCAGCGATTTTTAACCTCCCAAAAGCGCAGGGGGTGGGGAATCGATCTGCTCCTGTGGCCACTCCTGCAACGGCTGGTGGCGCAAAAACTCCTCAGCCGCCTGGGGGGGCGTCTGCGGGTGGCGGTGTGTGGGGGGGCGCCTTTGGGCCAACAGGTGGCGCGCTTTCTTTTGGGGTTGGGGGTGCCGGTGATTCAGGGGTATGGCTTGACCGAAGCCTCCCCGGTGATCAGCGTCAATCCGCTGGAGGATAACGATCCCCAAAGCGTGGGTGTGCCCTTGCCGGGTACGTTGGTGCGGATTGACGAGGCCGGGGAGTTGCTGGTCAAGGGGCCTACGGTGATGATGGGCTATTGGAACAATCCGGAGGCGAGCCGGGAGGTGTTGGATAAGTGGGGTTGGCTCCACACCGGGGATCTGGCCAAGCTCGAAAACGGCCACATTCGCATTACCGGTCGACGTAAGGAGATGATCGTGCTGGCCAATGGTCGCAAGGTGCCGCCGTCGGATCTGGAAAGCGCCATCACCCTGGATCCCCTCTTTACCCAGGTGATGGTGGTGGGGGAGGGGGCTCCCTATCTGTCAGCATTGGTGGTGCTGGATCGCCAGCGTTTTCGGCAGATGGCGGTTTCCCTGGGGTTGGACCCCGATGATTGTCATCTATTGCAGACCGAGGTTTTGCGGGAGCAGCTTTTGCAGCGGATAGCCCATCATCTGGGGGCTTTTCCGGGACATGCCAAGATCCGGGTGGTGACCCCTCTGATCGACCCGTGGACGGTGGAAAACGGTCTGATCACGCCGACTCTCAAGTTGCGCCGCAATCAGATTCAGAACCGCTTTTCCCACCAGGTGGCCGAGATGTATGCAGGACATCTGGTGACGTCATAATCTGTGGCTGGGGGATCAGTTTTGGCGCTGGGGGGTGGTTTTTCGCCGTTGATAGCGCCCCCAGCGGGGCACGATCATGAGATAAATGCCAGAGAGGGAAAAGAGAACCAGGCAGATCGCGGTGATATCCGACAGCCACTCCCCCACCTCCCCGGCCACCTTTCCGGTGTGTAGATCTTCCATAAATTCATCCCAGTCAAAGCGGGATTCCAGCCACTCGCCGTTGGGGGCATAGGTGCGCTGCCAGTAGGATTCCTGCACAAAAAAATGGCCATAGGGGATGGTGACGATCAGGCGGTGATCTTGGGTTCGGATGTGATAGCTCTGAATGCCCTTGAATTTTTTGCGTTTGACCTGACGGATTTTTTCTTGGGGCCAGAGCTGTTTGGCCAGGGCCATGGCTTGGTTTTTGTGGACGGGTCGGCGGTTTTTTTCAAACGTATCCGTGATCTCCACTTCCGTCTCAAAAAGGGGCTTAAACCAGCTCTCATGGTTGAGATAGTAGCCGGTCACCCCAACGATCAGCAGCAAGGGAAAAACCACGAGCCCGGTCCAGGAGTGAATCGACCGAATGACGGCTTGGAGGGAGGTTCGGCCCTTGGTGGGGCGGTTTTCGCTTGGCTTCACGGCAGGTTATAACCCTATTGGGGGGGGCGGGTGATCGGTTGTGTTCCCGGGGGTGGATGCATCCGGGAGATCCGGACCACTCTTGGGTGCATGGGGCGTTATCTCCAACAACGCCCACATTCGACCGGCATTATCCCCCGTTGGTTCCCGGGAGGAAAGAGGGGGCGTGGTCCCGGGGGGAAACAGCCTCCCCGAAGGGCTCCCATTTTCCCGTAACCATGAAAATGGCCGGGAGCCATTCCTGAGACCGGCTTGGGACGATTAACAGCGATGGCGTGCGGAACGGACTGAAAACAACGGGATTTTTTTGGGTTTATCGGTGCATTTGCTGCTTCTATCACAAATAATCCGTGTTCTAAGCAAAATAAATGCTTGAAATTATTCTTATATTTGGCTTAGTGTATATATTGGAGTGTTTAGAAAGGCTTCTTTTTGGGTGGGGAAGCCTCTCCTTCCGACACTCCATGACGAGCCCCCTGCTCACTCATTTGGGTGTGAGAGGGGAGGGGGTAGGGGGCTCGTCCAGCTTTTTTTTCGGGATCTTCTCCCACACCATCTCCATCGCTTAAGTTGTTTTCGTCATTTTGTTGGATGTCATCTTGAGGGTGTGAACATTTTTCACAGACGCCACACCCTGCCGCGTTTTTTCCGCTTCGTGTTTTTATTCAAAAAAAGCCTCAATAAAACAGCCTTTTATCTATAAATTCCACGCCTCACCAAGGGGCCTCTGCGGGGGTTCTTCGTCTTGGGGGTGAAGGGGAATTTAATATTTTTCCACCTTCAGGTGGGGGAAACTTCCCCATAAGGATCGGTGATGTCCCTATGGAAGGGATGCGTTTTTGGCTGGAGGCTGTCCATGAACGGACAAGACATCAGATATCTTTCAAGAGTAACGGCTGGGGGGTGGGCTTTGGGGTCCAGTTCGGGATGGGGTGCCCCGGGTGAAACAGGCCATGACCTTATGGTCAGGATCTGTTTTGCTATCGCTACGCCAGGGGAGTTGCCGTGAATGTGACCACCTCCTGGCGGCGTGGGCCGCTATTGTGGACCATTTTGATTTTGTTGATCGGTTTTTCAGTGGTGGCCAGTGGTTTTTTGGTCTCCGGACAGCGCCGTCAGCTGAGTCGGCAGGATGACTTCCACCATCAGCTGGAAATGGCGTTGATCAGCTCCTTTTTGGCGGAAAGTCTGGCTCTGGGAGATTTTTCCCAAGTGGTTGATCATCTGCGGGGATTGTTTGAAAAACATCCAAATATCATTGTGTTGAAGGCGATCAGCAAAAATGGTTTTGTGCTGAGCGATCTTTCCCGGTCCCCATCGGAACACGGGGTGGTCCAACTGCAAAGAGAGCTGCCCTTTGGTAGGGACAATCATCTGACGGTGACTCTGGATATGGATCAATCGGCCATGGAGTCGGCCTTGACGGATCTTTATCACGGGCTGTTGGGGATTTTTGGGCTGTTTATTCTGCTGCTTTGGGGGGCGTTGTGGGTCACGATCAAAAAGCTGGCCCTGGATCCCATGGCTTTGGAGCGGGAGCGGGAAAATGCCCGGCAGGCCCATGAGCTGAACCGTACCCTGGAGGAGCAGGTGGCCAAGCGTACGGCAGACCTCAAGTGGGCCAACCACAAGCTGGGTCAGGCCAACCAGGAGCTGGAATCCTTCTCTTATACCGTCTCCCATGATCTCCGGGCTCCCTTGCGCAGTCTGAGCGGTTTTTCCGAGGCGCTTTTGGAGGATTATGGCGAGCGCCTGGACCATCAGGGTCGCTCCTTTCTGGGTTTCATCCAGGAGGGGAGTCGGGAGATGAACAGCATGATCGAAGGGCTGTTGCATCTTTCCCGGATGACCCGGGGCACTCTCACCATGGGACGGATCAACCTGTCGGAAATCATGGCGGAGACCGCCCGCAGCCAAGCCATTCTGGAGCCCAATCGGCGGGTGGAAGTGGAGGTGGCCCAGGGTCATTGGGTGTGGGGGGATCTGAGACTGTTGAAGGTGCTGTCGGTCAATCTCCTGGGCAATGCCTGGAAATTTACCGCTGAAGGGGATTCAGCCCTGATTCAGTTTGGTTCCACCACCCGGGAGGGCAGCCCCTGCTATTTCGTTCGGGATAACGGCGTCGGGTTTGACATGAAGGATGCCGACCGGCTTTTTGCCCCCTTCCAGCGGCTCCACACGTCGGGTCGTTTTGAAGGCACCGGGATTGGTCTGGCTACCGTCAAGCGGATTATCAAACGACATGGGGGTAAGCTGTGGGCTGAAAGCCAGCCGGGGGAGGGGGCGGTTTTCTTTTTTACCCTGCCTCTCGGGAGCGGGATGGATGGGGAGGGTGAGGAAGTGCTTGCCGAGGGGGATGATGTTTCGAAGGAGGATGACCTCTTGATCAAGGGCGATGGTGTTGCGGAGGCGACTGTCGGTAGGGGCGATGGGGGGGACGTTGTCAAAGGTTTGATGTTTCCGGGCGCCCGGGTGATTAAAAATGGTGACGAGCTGCCGTTGGGGAGGCGTTTGCCCGGGGAGAGGCCGTTGGGGGAGCGGTTGCCGGGGCTGAAAGGATTGTGGGAGCGGTTGCCGGTGGAGGAGGAGTCTTCTTGAATATCGTATTGTTCCCAAGGTGATGGGTATCTCATGAGGGGATCCCGGGTGGCGATTGTGGGGGGAGTGGCGTAATCTGGTCGGCAATAAACAGGGTGTTGGGGGCGAAGGGGGAGCACTTATCAGGGGGGAGGGGTTTTTATAGCAAACAGGAGAGAGAACGATTGGGCGAGAGCATCCGTCCGGATCGACCGAACAGGCCATGGGCAAGGGATTGCATATATTGGTGGTGGAGAATCTGGAAAGTGATTTTCAGCTACTCCTGCGTGCCCTGAAAAAAGGCGGGCTTGATTGTCACGCCCGGCGGGTGGAACACCCGGCAGCGATGCAGGCTGCCCTGGAAGAGCAGGTCTGGGATGTGGCCTTGGCGGACTATCACCTGCCGGAATTTGGTGCTGAGGAGGCGTTGGCGATCTGGCAAACCCGGGAGAGCAGCCGCCCCTTCATCGTGGTCTCCGGGGCCATCAGCGATGAAGCCGCTGTCCAACTCATGAAAGCTGGAGCCCATGATTTTTTGCGCAAGGAGCACCTGGTACGTCTGGTGCCCGCCATCCAACGGGAGCTGGAAAAATTCCGGGAGCGTCACCTGCGTAAGCGCACCGAAGAGGCGTTGATCAAATCCCAGGAGATCGCCCACCTGGGAAGCCTTGATTGGGATCTGGAAGCTGGAACCCACATTTGGACCTGTGAGGCGTTGCGGATTTTGGGGCTCGGCCCCAACGAGCGGGAGTGGCCTTTCCAGGCCTATCTGGTGGCCATCCATCATGAAGATCGAAAGCGGATAGAGGGGCAGATCGAGGACTATTTGCACGGCTGTGAAAGTAGCCTGGAGCTGGAACATCGCCTGGTGCGAACCGATGGCGAGGTGCGCACTGTCAGATGTCTGGGAGAGCTGACCCGTCATGATAATGGTACCCCCAGACGGCTTCTCCTCACCCTCCACGACGTCACCCATCGACGCCAGATCGAAAGCGCTCTGCAAGTCGCCACCAAAGCCTTTGAAAATGCCACCGAAGGGGTGTTGGTGACCGACGGCGATGGATACATTCAATCGGTCAACCCGGCCTTTACCGCCATGACCGGCTATGAGGCCTGGGAGGTCAAGGGCAAAGGCCCCGATCTGCTCAACTCCAAACGCCATCCGCCGGAATTTTTTCAGGAGATGTGGCAAACCCTCCTCAGCCAGGGGCGCTGGGATGGCGAGATCTGGAACCGACGCAAAAATGGTGAGGCTTTTCCCGCCAGGCTCTCCATCATCGCTGTCCACAGCTCCCAGGGAGCACTCAGCCACTATGTGGGGGTGCTGACTGATCTCACCGACATTGTCCGCTCTCGGGAGGCCCTCCGTCACCAGAGCTATCACGATAGCTTGACCGAACTCCCCAACCGAAGCCTCTTCCATGATCGCCTGGCCCAGTCTCTGCGTCAGGCCAAGCGCCATCAATGCCGTCTGGCGGTGGTGCGTTTCGACCTGGATCATTTTAAAAATATCAACGATAGCCTGGGACACGCCTGGGGGGATGCCCTGCTTCAGGAGGTGGCCAAGCGGATGCGCAGTACCATCCGTCAGGGGGATACCGCCAGTCGTTTGGGTGGGGATGATTTTGCCCTGGTGCTGCCGGATCTGGAGGGGGTGCCCGAGACGGTCCGGGTGGTGCGTAAGGTGGCTGGGGTGCTTTTTAAGCCTTATCACATTGAGGAGCGGGAATTTTTTCTGACAGCGAGCATTGGTGTGGCCCTCTTTCCGGACGATGGCACCGATCCCGATATTTTGGCTCAAAATGCCGGACTCGCCATGACCCGGGCCAAAAAGGGGGGGGGAGATGATCTGCAGTTTTATACCCCGGCCATGGGAGAGGCGGCCTTGCGTCGGCAGGCTTTGGAGGAAAATCTGCGAGGGGCGCTCAAGCGGGGAGAGTTTTTGCTCCATTATCAGCCCAAGGTGGATTTGGTCTCTGGACGCATCATCGGCATGGAGGCTTTGGTGCGTTGGGACCACCCCGATGTGGGCTTGATTCCCCCCGATGAATTTATCCCCTTGGCCGAGGAGACCGGCCTGATTGTGCCTCTGGGAGAGTGGGTGCTCAGGAGCGCCTGTCACCAGACCCGGAAGTGGCTTGATCTTGAGCTGGGGCCCTTGCGGGTGGCGGTCAATCTTTCCGGTCGGCAGTTTCGCCAGCAGGATCTGGTGGCGTTGGTCCAGGAAACCCTGGCCACGAGCGGTTTGCCTGCGGAATCCTTGGAGCTGGAAATTACCGAAAGCACCATGATGGACGATGTGGAGCAGGCCCGTAACACCCTGGAGGAGTTGAGCCGCTTGGGGTTGCATATCGCCTTGGATGACTTTGGCACCGGTTATTCCTCTCTTTCCCACATCAAGCGTTTTCCCCTGCAAACCCTCAAGATCGACCGCTCTTTTATCGGTGATCTCAAGGTTGATCCGGATGGCGAGGCGATTATTTCTGCGGTGATCTCCTTGGGCAACAAGCTCACCCTGACTGTGGTGGCTGAAGGGGTGGAGACGGAGGATCAGTGGCAATTTTTATCCCAAAACGGCTGTAGTGAGATGCAGGGTTTTCTGTTCAGCCGCCCCTTGCCGGTGGTACAGTTTGAATCCCTGCTGCGTGAGGAAGGCATCAAAATGGGTGGATCCCGGGAGGTATAGTAGGTCTACCTCAGAATTGGATACTCTTCTCTGGCTCGTCATCCCCGCGAAGGCGGGGATCCAGAGAGATAATCATGGCCCTCAAGGAAAAACCAACTCTTCAGCAAGATCGGTATTTTGTTGAAAGTGAAGCAAAATTTGGAAGGTTTCGTGCCAGACGCCCTGGATTCCCGCATTCGCGGGAATGACGAAAAAATACAACGGCATATGTTCAATTTTTGATTCGAATGGCTATATCAGACTCTGCTTCATCCCAGGAGAGCGGAGATGCCTTCCAGATAAATGAGATTTGAATGCCTGGTTCCACCGGGGTGGCAGCGCTTCTTCTTCAGCCCTCTCTTCGAATTCCAGTCTTCTCTGGAAACTTTTCTTCATTTCCCTGTTTTTTTCAATCAGTTGCCAACCATCTCTACGCTTTTCCCTTAACTGGGGCATGGTTTTTGCGGCTTATGGTTCCTGATTGGGACAGATTCACAATGAGGGGGGGAGGGGTTGCCTGGATGTTTGAAGCGGTTGCCGTGGTTGGTGGCAGTATGGGATAACGGTGGCTATTATCGATAGTTAATAGATAACTGTCTGAATTTGGAACACATTGCCCCTTTGGTGTTGTCTGGGGTGGAGGAATTCGAAAAGGAGGTCGGATGATCACCCTGGTGACGGGCGGGGCCGGTTTTATTGGCAGCCACTTGGTGGAGTTGCTTTTGAATGCGGGACATCGGGTCCGTGTGGTGGATGATTTTTCCACGGGTCGTGGGGAAAATCTGGCCACCCTGGCAGATCATGCCCAGCTGAGCGTCCATCGGGTGGATATCCGCGACAAGGAAAAGCTCACCCCCTGTTTTGAAGGGGTGGAGTGGGTTTTTCACCTGGCGGGTCTGGCGGATATCGTACCTTCCATCGAAGAGCCCGAGCGCTATTACAGCGTTAACGTGACGGGCACTCTGAACACCTTGGAGGCGGCCAAAAATGCTGGCGTCAAGCGTTTTGTCTATGCCGCTTCCTCCTCTTGCTACGGCATCCCGGACCACTTTCCCACCCCTGAGAGTGCCGAAATTCGCTGCCAATACCCTTATGCCCTGACCAAACATATGGGGGAGGAGTTGGTGTTGCATTGGGCCAACACTTACCAGCTGCCAGCACTTTCCCTGCGTCTTTTCAACATCTACGGTCCCCGCTCCCGCACCACTGGGGCTTATGGCGCGGTGTTCGGGGTGTTTTTGGCTCAAAAGCTGGCCAACAAGCCTTTTACCGTGGTGGGGGATGGGGCTCAAACCCGGGATTTTACCTATGTCACTGATGTGGCGGAGGCTTTCCATGCGGCGGCCCGATCCCATATTTCCGGGCGCACCTTTAATGTCGGCAGTGGCGCTCATCAATCCATCAACCGCCTGGTGGAACTTTTAGGGGGGCCGGTGACCTATCTTCCCAAGCGTCCTGGAGAGCCGGATTGTACCTTCGCTGATATCCGCCTGATCGAGGCTTTTTTGGGTTGGCAGGCTCAGGTCCCTTTTGAAGAGGGGGTTAAGCGCATGCTGGGTCAGATTGAGGCTTGGGGGGATGCGCCGGTTTGGGATACCGAATCCATAGCACAGGCTACTTCGGCTTGGTTCCGTTATTTGGGAAAAGAGTAGACCCTTTTTGGGGGGGTGGGAAAAATGATGTCGTCCAAACAGCTTTCATTTGAACAACTGGCTGAAAAAGCCCGGCAGCTGCGTAAGCAGGGTAAGCAGGTGGTGCTTTGCCATGGGGCGTTCGATTTGCTCCATCCGGGCCATATCCGGCATTTGGCTCGGGCGCGCAAGGAGGGGGATATTCTTTTGGTCACCCTCACCGGGGATCGTTTTATCAACAAGGGTCCCAGCCGTCCGGTTTTTCAGGAAAGCCTGCGGGCGGAGAGCATTGCAGCCTTGGCCAGTGTGGATCATGTGGCGATTCATCATGATGCCACGGCGGTTTCCGCCATCCAGGGAATCAAGCCTCATGTTTACGTCAAGGGGAGTGATTATCAGGATCCGGAGCAGGATATTACCGGCAACATCATGTTGGAAAAAAATGCGGTGGAGGCTGTTGGGGGTCGGATTTTTTTTACTGACGAAATTCAATTCAGCTCTTCCAGTCTTATCAACGAGCATTTCGATGTTTTTTCGCCTTTGGCCCGGCGTTATCTGGCTGGGTTTCGCCAAAAGCATGATGCCACCAGTATTATTGAGCAGGTGCAACGTTTGAGTTCCCTCAAGGTGTTGGTGGTGGGGGAGGCGATTGTCGATGAATATTGTTGGGCTACGCCTATGGGGCAGACTGGCAAGAGCGGTCATATTTTATCGGCCAAGTTTGATTCCATCGAGCAGTTTGCTGGGGGTGCGTTGGCCATTGCCAACCATTTGGCCGGGTTTGCTGGTGAGGTGACTCTTTTGACTGGTCTTGGTCGTGGGGGGCGTCACGAGCCATTCATTCGTTCCAAGTTGGATCCCAAAATTATCACGCATTTTCATTATTTTGAGGATGCTCCGACTTTGGTCAAGCGTCGTTTTGTTGATCCTTTCATGAACAAGTTGTTTGAGGTTTATTATTACGACGAAGATCCCATGACGCCTGAGGTGGAGAGTCCCATACGTCAGTGGATTCGTGCTCATGCGGCTGAGTATGATTTGGTATTGGTGCCTGATTATGGCAATGGGTTTATTTCTGTGGATATGGCCAGGGATTTGAGTGAGACGGCGAGGTTTTTGGCTGTTAACACTCAGATCAACAGTGGCAATCGGGGTTATCATGTTATTACGCGTTATCCCAGGGTTGATTTTACGGCTTTGAATGAGCCTGAGGTGCGTTTGGCGGCTCATAATCGTCAGGATTCGGTGGAAAAGGTGGGTGCGGCTTTGGCGGCGCGGGTTGGGGCTAAAAATCTGGCGGTGACTTTGGGTATGGATGGGGCGTTATTTTTGGAGCAGGAGAGTGAGCGGATTCATCATGTTCCTGCGCTTTCCACCAAGGTGGTGGATCGTATTGGTGCGGGGGATGCTTTTTTATGTTTGGCGGGTTTGGCTTTGGCTGGTGGGCTTGAGCCTGAGGTTGCGGCTTTTTTGGGTTCTTCTGCCGCTGCTTTGGATGTTCAGATTGTTTGCAATCGGGAGCCGGTATTGCCGGTCAATTTATTTAAGTATATCAATACTCTTCTCAAGTAAGGCTTTTGATTTTATTGATAGGGGTGCAGGGGGATTATCTCCCTGCCGGGTTTGGGCGGAGCCCAAGGTTTGTCTTTTGATTTAATCTTTTGATTTAATCTTTTGATTTAATCTTTTGACTTAAACCTTTGATTTTCCATATCCAGCGGGTTTGGGGCGCAGCCCCAAGGTCTTGATTTTGTTTTTTCATTAAAATCTTGGAGCGACTGAAAAGAAAGACAAAGGTCAAAAGAAAGACCGTGGGGGCAAGCCCCCACACCCCCGGGGGGTTGTAAATCAAAATCAAAAAATAAGATCAAAATCAAAAAATAAGATCAAAATCAAAAG
>JADFZT010000011.1:64412-82519 GCA_015232395.1 Magnetococcales bacterium
AATCAAAATCAAAAAATAAGATCAAAATCAAAAAATAAGATCAAAATCAAAAGAAAAACCTTGGGGGGAAAGAATTCCCCCCAATCCCCCCATCTTTTTTTTTAATAGTTTAAAGTCAAAATCAGGATATATTTCAATGTCCGACACCTATGCCATCGATAGCCACAAACTAATCTATCACCCCAAACGCGTAACACAACTACTCGACGCCAAAGGAAATTGGCAAAAAGCCCAGAAAATCTACCCCATCTACATGGAAATATCCCCCATCGGTGCCTGCAACCACCGCTGCAACTTCTGCGCAGTAGACTACCTGGAATACAAATCCAACCGCCTCAAAGAAAACCTCCTAAAACAACGCCTCCACGAAATGGGCACCCTCGGCATAAAAGCCATCATGTACGCCGGAGAAGGCGAACCACTGCTCCACACAGGCATGAACCAAATCATCGAAGAAACCCGAAAAGCCGGAATCAATGCCGCCCTTACCTCCAATTTCACCATCGTACCCAGAAACTTTATCCAAAAATCCCTCCCACACCTCTCCTGGATCAAAATCTCCATCAACGCAGGCACACGAGAAAACTACGCCCACATCCACCAAACCAAACCAGAAGACTTCGACAAAGCACTGGAACACATGGCAGAAGCCTCACACTTTCGCAAAAAACACCACCTCAACTGCACCATCGGCGCACAAGCCCTGCTGCTGCCGGAAAACGCCACCGAAATGGAAACCCTGGCCCGTATCTGCCGTGATGAACTAAAAATCGACTACCTGGTGATCAAACCCTACTCCCAACACCCCTTCAGCCAAACCCGCGTCTACGAAGAAATCAACTACCAACCCTTCATGGACCTGGAAATACCACTGACCACACTCTCCACACCCAACTTCAAAGTGATCTTTCGTAAACAAACCATGGCACGCCTCAATACCCAGGAACGCTACGACCGCTGCCACGCCACCCCACACCTCTGGGCCTACATCATGGCAGATGGCACCGTTTCCGCCTGTAGCGCTTTTTTGGGGGATGAACGCTTCGAATATGGCAATATCTACACAAATACCTTCCAGGAAATCTGGGAAGGGGAAAAACGGCAAAAAGGCTGGGAGTTCATCAACCAGGAACTCGATATCTCCACCTGCCGAACCAACTGCCGCATGGATGCCGTCAACCGTTATCTCCACAAGCTGCAAAGCGACAGCATCCCCCACGTCAATTTTATCTGATAGAGGATCGTGCAATGAATCTGGAGAAACTGCGAGAGGAGCGCCATCGGATTATCCAGATTGCCCGACAATATGGAGCCTGTAACATTCGCTTGTTCGGATCCATCGTCCAGGGTAAGGCCGATGGGGAGAGTGATGTGGATTTTTTGGTGGAAATGGCCCCGGATAGAAGCCTCCTGGAGCGAATCGCCTTGAAACAGGCCTTGGAGGATCTCCTCTCCTGCCAAGTGGATCTGGTCTCAGACAAGAGTCTGCATTGGTATGTCCGGGATAAGATATTGAATGAAGCGGTGCCGCTGTGAAGGATCCTCTTCTTCGTATCGGTATCGATTTCGACAACACCATCGCCTGCTACGATACCCTCTTTGGAGCCATCGCCCAAGAACAGGGCTGGCTGGGACATGACGGTGAAGGAGAGCTTGGTAAAAAAGCCGTGCGCGATCAGGTGCGTGCCCTGGAAGAAGGAGAGGGAAAGTGGCAGTGGCTTCAAGCACAGGTGTATGGCCGCCGCATGGGGGAAGCCATGCCCATGCCCGGTGTGGAACAATTCTTTGGCCGGTGCCGGGAGAAGGGGATCGAAGTGACCATCATCTCCCACAAAACCCGCTTTGCCGCTGCCGATCCCCAAGGCGTGGATCTGCGCCAAGCCGCTCGCGCCTGGATGGAAATCCGAGGCTTTTTTGATCCCGATGGCTTTCACATTCCCCTGAAAAATCTCTACTTCGAATCAACCCGAGCCAACAAGATTCACCGCATTAAAACCGTTTCCCCCAGCCATTTTATCGATGATCTGGAAGAGATTTTCCGGGATCCCGGTTTTCCGGAAGGGGTGGAAAGGTTACTCTTTCATCCCAATAGTAAGGAGATTTCCCAGGGGCCTTACAAGGTCTGCCGTTCCTGGAGGGAGATCGGGGGGATGTTGATTGAAGGAGGCATCGGGAATTGACCTTTGCCCTTGGGAGGGAGAATATAGCCGGGTGGCTTTTTTGAGATTTCAAACGCTTCGATAAGGATTTCAGGATCGAAGCGGTAAACCCTTCTTAAGATGTGTTTTTTGACCTGGGAGACGAAGTCTGACTCTTCAGGCGTTGGAGAGTGAGACGTGTCCAAAATCATCGCTGTGGTGAATCAAAAAGGGGGCGTGGGTAAGACCTCCACCGCTGTCAATCTGGCGGCAGCTCTGGCAGATGCCGGAAAAAAAATCCTGCTCATCGATCTCGACCCCCAGGGGAACGCCACAACCTCTTTCGGTATCAGCAAAACCGGTGAGAGCGTCTATCAGCTCCTGGCCGAAGAGTGTAGCGTACAAGAAGCGGTTCGAATTCCCTATCCCCCCTATCCCCACGTGATCCCAGCCTCATCAGACTTGAGCGCTGCCGAGGTGGAGCTGGTGGGGGAGATCGGGCGGGAGTTTCGCTTGAAAGAGGTGTTGGCGGATCAAGTGCAGGATTATGACGTGGTCCTCATCGACTGCCCCCCCTCCCTGAGCCTTTTGACCATCAACGCCCTGGTCGCCGCTGACGGCCTGCTGGTACCCTTCCAGTGCGAATTTTTGGCCATGGAAGGGATCGCCCAGCTGCAAAAAACCCTCTCCATCATCCGCCAGCGCCTCAATCCCAAGCTGGCTATACTGGGGGTGCTTTTCACCATGTACGATGGCCGCTCCAACCTGGTGAAAAATGTCGCCCAGGAGATCCGGGAATTTTTCCGGGAAGCGGTCTTCACCACCCTCATTCCCCGCAATATCCAGATCAGTGAGGCCCAATCCATGGGTAAGCCGGTGCTCTGGTACGCCAAACGCGCCAAATCCTCCCTGGCCTTTCAGAAGCTGGAAAAAGAGTTTTCCTATCGTTTGGGCGCGACCGATTGGCAGGTGAACAAGCTTTAGGGTCGGTGAAAGGGGGGGCAGAGATTATTTTTTTTCTGATGCCGCCAAAAATTCCCGCCAGGGCTGGTCGTCGATCAACAGCTCCTTCACCACCGCTCCCCCCCTCGGTGTCACCGAAACGATTAAGCTCCCCCGGCTGTTGCGCACCAGACGATCCAGGGGGCGGGCCTCTTCTTCCGGGATGTAGAAGCGTTCCAGTCCCGCTTTAAAACGCCTTTTTTCACAGCGCCCCGGAATGGTCAGGGGACATCTTTCCCGGCTGGGGGCATAGAGATGAAAGGCTCGGGGTTCGATGCAGAGCCAGACGGGGGAGCCGTGTTCGGTCTGGCCGTTGTCAGCTTGGCAGGGGTCTTCGGCCTGATAATCAATGCGATAGATCAGATAGTGGCCGGAGAGCAGATCTCTGGGATCGAAACCCTGGATGGCAAAGGTGACTTCCGTTCCGGTGGTAAAAAGCCGGTGTTTCTGCCAAGCCAGGGCTGAGAGGGCCATAATGGGGATGAGAAGTGCCGTGACGGCCCAGATGCGGGAGCGGTTCATGAGCCCAATCCTTCGAGCTTGCGTTGCCAGATTTTGGTATAGCGCCGCCAAACCTCCAGCAGGCCGATGATTAAAGTGCCCGAAACGATCAATCCAACCCCCGTCGCCGCCAACCCTTCCAAGGCTTCAAAATAGATCCCCAGAAAGCGCAGGCCCATCAGAAAAACCAGCAGGTGAAACCAGGGCCGGTTGTGGGGGGTTGATCCCAGGTGAAGCGCCATAAGCCCCAAAATCGTCAGGGTGAAGAGCACATCCATATAGGGCCATTTGACCCAGAGCAGGCAGGTGGGAAAAAGGGCCATGTAGAGGAGCAGGGCAAGCGCCAGAATACCCCTTTGCAGACGGTTGATATCCCCCCGGATGGTGAGACTCACCAGCAGCAGCCCCCCCAGCAAAAATCCGGGCAGGAGGGTTTCCAGGGTGATGGTTTTTATTTCATTGGCGCCAAAAACATCCACCACCATTATCCCTAGCAGCCCCCCCACCAGGGCATAAAAATGGAAGCCGTTCCGGTAGGCTTTAGCTTTGGGTGTGGACTCCAGAAGCCGGGCCATCAGGGCTGAGGCCAGCGGGGCCGCCAGAAAAAAACCCACCCAGACCGACTCGGGATCCGGATGATTTTCGATCATCGGCAGGGTCATGATCCAGGTAAAGCCCGCCCCCAGAAAAAGCGTGGTCCAGCCAAAGGGAATAAAATCCCGGCGTGATAGCGTAGAGGCGGGGAGGGTGATGAGACACCAGAAGAGCAGCGCCTCTTCCAGCTTGCCGCCGGTGTGGTAGATCTGGCTGATCAGACCGATGGAGGCCATACAGAGCAGCAGAAATCCCACCAGGAGTTTTTCCGGCAGCCAGGGCTTGGTGGGGGATCCGTGGGTCTGGACGATGGCGATGGCCAGAGCGATCAGCAGCAGAAGGTCCGCACCAAGCTTGACGCCGTCCGGGATATCCTGCCAATTGGCCGCCACCAGGGAGATCACCCCGATGCCGATGACGAAGGCCCCCAGGGACATGAAGGCGGTCAGAACCCAGGAGGTGGCAGGGCGGTTCTCTTCATGGCGTTGGATCTGATCGGCTTGCTCCTGGCTGATGAGACCCAGGGCGACCCACTCTTGAAGGCGTTTGACTTGCTTGGACATGGGGGGCTTCCAGTGTGGGCGGTGGTTTGGCCTCCATCTTAATCCACCCATCGGTCCAAGTGCAGCCCTTTTCGTGTTTCGTCAGGAGGTTGTGCATGTTTTTCCCTGATCGGTTTGGTTTGCCCCATCAGCGCTTGCCATTCGAAATGTGAGAGTCTTTGTTTGTTACCAGTATGTTAACATACTTCTCGTTTGTTATCATGATGTTAACGTCTGGCTGTCTGGTGGATACCGAGGGGGGGGAGGTGTGTCATTTCAGGGAAAAATGGTCCAGATTTCGAAAAAAGTGCTCTCTAAAGATGCGGTTATTTGGAAAAAAATGAAATTTCCCCATTAATTCAACCCTTTGAAAAGACTTCGATTTTCTTGCAAAGGGCAGGTTTTGCTTGATTTTTTTGTTTGATATAATTATTCTTGACAGTATACCTGCCAGTGGAGTGGATGGGGGCGCCAGGCCATTGGCAAAAGTAAACGAAAGGTACGATTTTGTGGTAAAATGAGGCTTTCGAAGAGAAAAATCACCTTATAGCGACTTTTTTTTGAACAGGTCTTGTCGTCCGAATGGTCGATCCAACGACCAGGTTGAATCGGACGAACAACAGGTTACCCTGGTTCCGGCTGGAAAGAGCAAGGAAAGTTTAATGCCCTCGAACCAAAATGGTTCCCGAATACTGCGCGGTCAGCAGGGAAACAAGGTCCACATCAAAGTCATTGGTGTGTTCGACCACGAATTGGCCACGCCGTTTCGTGAGGCTATTTCGGGGCGTTCGGGTGATTTTTCCTATACGGTTGATCTCTCCCAAGCCCGGGAGATGCGGGGCTCTGCCATCGGTCTGCTCATGGCCCTGCGGGAGTATTGCCAGGGGGATGCCTCCCGTATTTCGATTCTCTCCGGCTCACCTGATATCGACCGAATCCTGCAAAGATCCCACCTGGGCAAGCTTTTCAAAGTCATTCTTTCCTACCAAAACCTCCCGGGAGTCGGCCATGCCGGGGCGGGAGAGATCCCCGAATCAGCCTGGGAGGAGATGGGCGCTACCCAGGCCCGCTCTTCGGTGCACCTCATGAGTGGGGGAGGCACCGACCTGGAGCAGCAGCTGGAGGCACAACTGCTGGATCTGGACGATGATGAGATGGACGAGGGGGATGATACCGAGTCAAGCCACCCGCCTGAACCGGAACCTTTCCAGGAGCCACGGGTTGATTTTCATCTGGAAATGCCCATCGCCACGGAAGTGAGTGAGGCGGCCAAAGGCATCATGGCTGAGGCTCTGCGCAACATTGCCAACGGTCGACCGGTGGAATATCAGCAGATCAAGGATTGTGCCCATCAAATTTTCGACTGTTTCCAGCGCAATCCCAACACCATCCTGGCCCTCTCCCTGATCAAGGACAAAGACAACCTCACCTTTATGCACTCGGTGAATGTCGCCACCTATCTCATGGCCGCCTGTACCACCATGAATATGGATGAGGAGGCCACCGTCAAGATCGGTATGGGTGGGATGTTGCATGATGTGGGCAAGGCGATGATCCCCAGCCGCATTCTCAACAAAAAAGGCCAGTTGAATGCCCAGGAACGGCGTATGATGGAGCAGCACGTCGAGCTTGGGGTCAATCTATTGGGCAATACCCCTGGTGGTCTCTCTCCGGAAGTGATGATGATCGCCGGGCGGCACCATGAGCGGATTGATGGCTCGGGTTATCCATCCCGGCTCACCCGGGAGGAGATCCCCGACATCTGCCAGATGGCCGCCATCGCCGATGTGTTTGATGCGGTCACCTCCCAACGTCCCTATCACGACCCTCTGCCCAGTCATGTGGCTCTGAAAAAAATGATGGCGTGGTGTAACAACCAATACAGCCCGAGCCTGGTACAAAATTTTGTCAGAGCCATCGGTATCTTTCCGGTGGGGACCACCGTCCAGCTGGTCAACGGTCAGGTGGGGGTGGTGGCGGAAAACAATCCCACGGATTTACTCCATCCCACGGTCCATCTGGTCTACGATGGCCGACAGAAGAGACCCATTTCGGCCAAGCGGGTCAATCTGGCCGAAAAAAGAGAGGTGGCCAGCCTGCGCATCAAACGCCCCCTCAAAGCTCCCCCCAGAGCCTTCGATCCCATGAAAGCCCTGGCTGCCTGGGGTGGGGCTTGATCGGCCTACCACCTCGGTACTCCCCCTGCCACTGCCACACATAACTTCTGACACGCCCGCCTCACCCCTGCCGCAAACCAGCAAGGATAACCGTCCGCAACAGGCTAAATGGTGACGGAAACGCGGTCGCTCCGTCACCGTTTAGCCTTTACTGAAAGCGATGGCCTGACCGTCTCTGGAGCCTTCGCAGAAGTGTTGAGGAAATGACTCTCTCTATCCCCAGGCCACCCTGTATCTCCAGAATCCGTTATTATTTTAGCCTGCTATCCGGGGAGTGACGGCGCGGTCGTGGTGGCGTGGTGGGTTAAAAAATACAGCTCTTGGCAAAATCCTTGGCTTCGTTGGCGGTCCACTCCCCTTTTGGTTTTTTCTGTAGCGCTTCACACCACTCTTTGCTGCCCACTTTGGGTGCACAGCCGCTGACCAAACCCAAAACGATGGCGAGAACGCCGAGGCTTTTGAAAAATTTCAAATTCATCTGTTTGTCCTTTCAAAGGGGTCGGTATTTTATGGCAAAGAGGCCGATTTTTGCCCATCAAAACATCCACTTTAACGTAAAATAACCGTTTTCGCTCGAATATTTGGATCGATGTGAAAAAAGGGGGCGCTGGCCTCAGGTGAGATAACCCAATCGCGCCAGGTCGATCCCCAAAACCGCTGTTGCGAGTCGGTTTTCCGCCTGGAAAAAGGCCTCCAGCTTTTTCCGTGGTCTGTTATGGAGGGGCCTGCTTTCGGGTGAGTGAGGGGAGGGTGGTCATTGTTGTGCGCCCCTTTCCCTCTGACAATCGGATCCCAAACCTTCAGGATTGTTGGGGGAGGGGGTATAGTCATCTTTATTTTTAATCAGTCATAGGGAGTTGACCATGCTGGGAAATAAGATTGGGCTGAGGGCTTTTATCCTCATGGCTTCTTTGGGCTGGGCCACGCCGGGTTATTCAGCGGTGGAAATTCAGTGGTGGCACGCCATGAGTGGGCGGTTGGGGGAAAAGGTGAAGGCCCTGGCAGCGGATTTTAATGGTTCCCAGACCCAATTCAAGGTGGTCCCCACCTACAAGGGGAGCTATTCGGAGACCGTGACCGCCGGGATTGCGGCCTTTAGGGCCAAACGTCACCCCCACATTCTCCAGGTCTATGAAGTGGGCACCGCCACCATGATGGCTGGTGGGGGAGCGGTTAAGCCGGTCCATGAGTTGATGACCCAATCCGGGGAGCCGTTTGATCCTGAGGTTTTCATACCGGCGGTGGCCGGGTTTTATACCACCCCCAAGGGGGAAATGTTATCCCTGCCGTTCAACAGCTCCACCCCGGTGCTCTATTATAACAAGGAGGCCTTTCAAAAAGCCGGTCTCAACCCCGATATGCCCCCAGCCACCTGGCCCGAGGTGGAGCGTTATTCTGAAAAGCTCCTCCAGGCAGGCTACACCTGTGGCTTTTCCACCGCTTGGATCTCCTGGATTCACCTGGAAAACCTGGGGGCCTGGCACAACGTCCCCATCGGTACCCGGGGCAACGGCTTCGAAGGGTTTGATGCCCGCCTCACCCTGGATAACCCCCTCCACGTCAAACATCTGCAGCAGCTGGCGGATTGGCAAAAGCGGGGCATTTTTGTCTATGGGGGGCGGCGCAATCTGGGGAACGCCAAGTTTTCATCGGGGGAGTGCCCCATGTATACCGAATCCTCTGCCGGTTATGCCGGATTCAAGGCCAACGCCCGCTTTGAGTTTGGCGTGGGGCAGCTGCCCTACTGGCCGGATATCAAAGGGGCTCCCCAAAACACCATCATCGGTGGGGCGAGTCTTTGGGTGCTCTCCGGCCATGCCAAGGTGCCCTATCAGGGGGTTGCCCAATTTTTCAGCTATCTCTCCTCCCCGGATGTCCAGGCGGATTGGCATCAAACCACCGGTTATCTGCCCATCACCCGGGCCGCTTACGAAAAATCCAAAGCCGATGGGTTTTATGAGATCTTGCCCGCAGCGGAAATTCCCATCAAACAGCTCACTTTGAACCCCCCCACCCGCTATTCAAAAGGGGTGCGCTTTCACTCCATGATCCAGATTCGCGGGGTGATCTACAGCGCTTTGGAGTCGGTGCTTTCCGGCAAGCAAAAAGCCAAATCTGCTTTGCAGGGGGCGATGAATCGGGCCAATCGATTGTTGAGCCGATTTCAAAAAAACCGGCGGTAGGTGAGGGGGCTTGCGTACCATGACAGTATTGAGGGATGAAGTATGGCTGGCTATCCATCACCCGGATGATGAATAGACGCTGACATGGCTCACGCATCGATCTTTCGCAACCGCTGGCTGCCCCATGTTTTGATCCTGCCCCAGCTTGTTTTGACCTTGGCCTTTTTTATCTGGCCCGCTGGACAGGCCTTCCAGCAATCCCTGTTTGTGGAGGATCCTTTTGGCTTGGGGGCTGTTTTTGTTGGCTGGGACAATTTTGCCATTTTGTTGGAAGAGGAGAGCTATCTGGAATCGGTGCGGGTGACGCTCTTTTTTTCGGTGGCGGTAGCGGTGTGTTCTTTGGGGTTTGGACTGTTGTTTGCGGTTTTTGCCGACCGGGTGCTCAAGGGGGCGGCCTTCTACAAGACCTTGATCATCTGGCCCTATGCGGTGGCGCCCGCTGTGGCTGGAGTGTTGTGGCTCTTTCTCTTTAACCCCACCGTTGGCGTGGTGGCCCATCTGCTCGGGGAGTGGGGGATCGAGTGGAACCACACCTTGAACGGCAACCAGGCGCTTTTTTTGGTGGTGCTGGCGGCTTCGTGGAAACAGGTCTCCTTTAATTTTTTGTTTTTTCTGGCTGGGCTCAAGGCGGTTCCCCTCTCTCTGGTGGAAGCAGCCGCCATGGATGGGGCCGGGCCCTGGCGGCGGTTTTGGACCATCCTCTTTCCGCTGCTCTCTCCGGTGGCCTTTTTTTTGTTGGTGGTCAATGTGGTCTACGCCTTTTTCGATACCTTCGGGGTGATCCATCAGGTCACCGGCGGTGGACCGGATGGGGCGACCAATATTTTGGTGTTCAAGGTGTTCCACGACGGCTTTTTGGGACTCGATCTGGGAGGTTCAGCAGCTCAGTCGGTGGTCTTGATGCTCATTGTCACCGGGCTTACCATCATCCAGTTTCGGGTGATTGAGCACCGGGTGCACTATTGAGGGGGGAAGGGCATGGTTGAAAATCGTCCCTGGCTTGATCTCCTGACCCACGGGGTGCTGATATTGGGTGCGGCGCTGTTTATTTTTCCCATCTACATCGCCTTCGTCGCCTCCAGCCACGCCTTGCCGGATATTTTGGCCGCACCCATGCCGGTGTGGCCGGGGGGGCAGCTGTTGGAAAACTATGGGGCGGCCTTGAGTCAGGGTGCCTCAGCGGTGGAAACCCCGGTGTGGGTGATGCTCTTCAACTCTCTGGTGATGGCACTGGGGGTCGCTTTCGGCAAGATTACCATTTCGATATTGGCCGCTTTTGGGGTGGTCTATTTTCGTTTTCGAATGCGGATGATCTATTTTTGGCTCATCTTTTTGACTTTGATGCTGCCGGTGGAGGTGCGGATTTTGCCCACCTACGAGGTGGTGGCGGATCTGGGGCTGTTGGATACCCGGGCGGGATTGATTTTTCCGTTGGTAGCGAGTGCCACGGCCACCTTTTTGTTTCGGCAGTTTTTTATGACGGTCCCCCCGGAATTGTGCGAAGCGGCCCGGTTGGATGGCGCTTCTCCCATGCGCTTTTTTTTCGATATTTTGCTGCCCCTGGCCCGTCCCTCCATGGCAGCCCTGTTTGTCATCACCTTCGTTTTTGGCTGGAATCAATATCTCTGGCCCCTGCTCGTCACCACCCAGGAGTCCCAATACACCATCCTGATCGGCATCAACCGCATGTTGAGTGTCGGGGATGAGCAGGCCCAGTGGCAGATCATCATGGCCACCTCCATGCTCGCTTTGATTCCCCCAGTGGTGGTGGTGCTGATCATGCAGCGTCAGTTTGTCCGGGGTTTGACGGGTTCGGATAAATAACAACGGGGGCCTTTATTCTTTAAATCCACGCACTCAAGGGAATATCTCCTGTATTTTGATGGCAGGCACGTTGATGACACCGGTTCCGTCCGGCGACCGAAGATATTCTTAATGATATGGGGTGCTGCCAAATCTCATCGTATCTGACCCGGAGTATGGTAAACTCGCTGGATATCGTCACAATCAGAATATTCCTTTGAAAATGTCACTACCCTAGGGGGGGAACGATGTTCGGGGGAAGACCGCTGCCGTTGATCCCACGCCTCATTCTGGGCGTAGCGCTGCTTTATCCCCGCCCGGTGATGGGGCGGGCAGATTCCCCTCGCCCGGTTGCAAACAGCCTCACCATATCCGCTATCGAGAACAAGCAGACCCACATGATCACCATGGCCATTCTCCGGGAGGCCTACCGTCAGATGGGCTGGCAAGTCCAGTTTGCCTCGCTTCCCGGCCAACGCGTCTTCGAACCTTTTTTCACCACCAAACATCAGGGTGAGGGAACCGGTCTGGGGCTTGCCGTCGTTCATGGCGCGGTGAAAGTGAGCCGTGGTGGGATTCAGCTGGAGAGTTCACCGGGGAAGGGGTGCTTGTTTCGGGTCTATCTGCCCGTGACCGACAAGCCCTCCCCATCGATATCCGAACCTCTGGATAAGATCACCACCGAACAGGGGGCGGGTCGGATTTTTGTTTGTGGATGATGAGCCCGAACTGATCCATATCCCACGGTGAGGAGAGAGATGAAGAGAGAGAATCCGGATCCACCAGACAATCAGTCTCTTTCGGCCCAAACGCTGGCTTCACCCGGCGCCGAATTCACCGCCGGGGTTGAGGATTCCACCGGTACCCATCGCATTGGGTCTGAGCCACCGTTGGATCCCCCTGGAAAGCCCTCCCACTCCAACATTTTGGCGGATTACCGGATATTGCTGGTGGAGGATGATCCCATGTTGATGGAGTCCTATAAAATATTGGTGCGTTTTTTGGGTGGTGATTTTGTCTTTGCCACCGATTTTGAGACCGCCATGAGCCGTTTTTTGGAGAGGTCGGATCCATTTGATCTGATCATCATCGACCAGGGGTTGCCTTCTGGATCCGGGGTTGAATTGGCGAAAAAAATGCTGGGGATACGCCCGGATACCCCCATTCTACTCTGGTCGGGCCACTGCTCCGACAAGCTCTGCCTCCAAGCCCGGCAGGCTGGCATTGCCCGATGCATCGAAAAACCGTTCATTCGTGCTGATTTTGTTCGGGAAATTGAGACGAGCCTGCTTGCAGCCCGGAAGCTGAAAGGGTGAGGTTTTGTTCGAGGACATAATGGTTGGGTTTGGGGGCGGCGGCTGTTTGAGCGGCCACCGATCCCTTGCTGAAAAAGGCCCAACACCTCTGCCCCTGGCCCATCCCCTTTTCTCCCAACCTGCTCTGCCGTATCCTTCCCGGGGATGGTGGCAGCGGGGTGATTGTTCCCTTCTATCCCATCTGTTTCGATGAGCCGGTGTGGGTCGTCGTGACCATCTCCAACCATTCTCAACGCCCCCTGAAAGTGAATCCATGGCCGAAGTTCGTCTCGTCAACGTTTCAAAAAGCTATGCCGGGGAGGATTTTGCGGTCCGGGAGGTGCGTGCTGAGATTGCAGCGGGCGCCTTTGTGGTGATTGTGGGACCGTCGGGGTGTGGCAAATCGACGCTGCTGCGTTTGATTGCGGGTTTGGAGGCGGTTAGTTCGGGGGAGATCGAGATTGCCGGAGAGGTGGTCAATCGTCTGGAGCCTGCCCAGCGGGATGTGGCCATGGTGTTTCAAAACTATGCCCTCTATCCCCACATGACGGTGCGTCAAAACATGGCCTATGGGCTGAAAATCCGCAAGCTGGCCAAGGATGAAATCAGGGCGCGGGTGGAAGCGACAGCGGCGACCCTGGGGATTGTCGATCTTCTTGACCGCAAGCCGGGGGTGCTTTCCGGGGGGCAGCGGCAGCGTGTGGCCATGGGGCGCTGTATTGTTCGGGAGCCTCGGGTTTTTCTTTTTGATGAACCTTTGAGCAACCTGGACGCCAAGCTGCGCACCCGGATGCGTCTGGAGCTGAAAAAACTCCATAAGCGTCTCAAGACCACCTCGATTTATGTCACCCACGATCAGGTGGAGGCGATGACCCTGGGGGAAAAACTGATCGTCATGAATCAGGGGCGGGTTGAGCAGGTGGGGGCGCCGTTGGCCCTCTATCAGCGTCCCGCGACCCGTTTTGTGGCGGGATTTTTAGGCTCCCCATCGATGAATTTTTTGCCCGCCGCTCTTTCCGGGGATGGTCGGGCGGTGGAACTCCCCGTGGGGCAACGGCTTACCTTGGATGAGGCGGGGGTGATGGGAGAGGGGGGGCGGTCGGTTCTTTTGGGGGTTCGGCCTGAGGATCTGGTTTTGGGGGGGGAGGGGGCGTCACTGCACTTTCGGGTGGAGATGGTGGAGGTGTTGGGGGCCGATACCCTGGTTCATGGCGGGCTTCAGGGGGTTGAGGAGAGCTGGACGCTGCGTTTGCCGGTGGGGGATTTGCCAGAAGGGGCTGAGAGTGATGGGGAGCTGGCGCTGGCTGTCAAACCGGGTGGCATCCATCTGTTCGATCCCCAAAGCGGCAGACGGCTTGGGGAGTGAGATCGAACACAATGTAGTCGCTTTTCTTGACGACAAAACGGTTTTTTTCAGCTGGCAGAGGGCTTTTTTGCGTCTCTCCATCCATCATTCTCGAACGATTTCAGTCCCTCACTACCGTAAAAATTTTCAAGGTTCCAGATCCATCAGCTTTGGAAACAGGTGGTTTTCCTCCACGTTGATTCGCTGGTCCAGGGCTTGCAGAGCTGCTCGGATGCGTTGGAGGATGGCGGCATTTTCTTCGGGGCTGGTGCGGATGGTATTCCAATCCCGCAGGCACCCTTCCACCTCTTCACCGATGGCGGTGGTTTCCTGGATGGTGGTGGTGACTGATTCCCGCACTTTGGGGTCGGGATGGTTGAGGAGTTGGGAGTGGAGGAGAAGCTCCTCCTGAAAAAAATGGGAGGCGGCGAGGATGGCGAGTTGGTTCATCACCTCTCGCAAGGTGTCCATCGCTTCCTGATCGTCGGGGGAGCTGTCGAGCAGGGGGTCTGCGCTGGCGACCACACCTCTTATTTCCAGGTGTTGGGCTTTGAGCACATCCACGAGAATGGTACTCATGACGGCGACCCTCCTTTTTTTTGGACCATGCTTTTAAAATCGCAGAATGTTGGCACACGCATTGCTTGCTTTATTTCCCCAGCTGACAAGGAATCGTCAATTGTAAAAGGGGATTCCCAGGGAAGAGCGGAACAGGGAAACAAATCACCGCCACCCGGGGAAAACTGAGGTTGAAGAGGTGCTGACATGAATATTACAACTGCTGCCAACTTTCTGATCGATCGTGCTGTTGAAGTCGCTACCGGGCTGGATCACAAGGGTCGTGACAATGCCCAGAGTTCCGTCAGAGGGGGCGCTGTCGACAAATATGCCCAAGCGAAAAAGAATACCCAGCCAATACAAAGCAATACAGGGGCTTATCGGGTCACCATTTCCAAGGCTGCCTTACAAAGGTTGGAGATGGCTGGCATGGCGCACTCGGTTTGAGCCCAACGCCCGATAGAGTTGACCCCCCTGTCATAGAACCCCGCCCCGCCAAACGACCCCACTGGACCGCCGGTTTTCTACCTGCATGGAAGCCTCAGCGGTCCGGGGTCGGGCAACAAACCCCGAAAAATCCGAACTTTCCCCTTGTTTCCTGCCTTTCAAACTGATCACAGGCGCTATGCACAAGGCTGATTTTGGTTTGATAGCATACCCTGTTTTGACCATCAGTCCCATTCAATACCGCCTGATTTCCTCCGTTTTCCCCCAAAAATATCATCTTATTTTGACTCATCGGCTTGGGAAATCAAATAGATGAGCCTTTTCTTGGCGTATGGCGGTTTGTGGGCCGGGGCTTTTTTGGCGGCGACGCTGTTGCCTTTTTCCTCGGAGGCGATGCTGGCGGCCATGCTCTATTCCGGAGAATACACCCCTTTTTATCTCTGGCTGGCCGCCACCACCGGCAATGTGGCGGGCTCTCTGGTCAACTGGTGGTTGGGGCGTTATTGCCTGCGGTGGCAGGGGCGGCGTTGGTTTCCCTTCCCGGAGGAGGGGTTGGCGCGCAGCCGTCGCTGGTTCATGAAGTTTGGCGTTTGGAGCCTGCTCTTGGCCTGGCTGCCTTTGGTGGGGGATCCGATTACCTTTTTGGGCGGGGTTTTTCGGGTGCCGCTGCCTCTTTTTACCGGCCTGGTGCTGATCGGCAAGGGGGTGCGCTATTTTCTGCTGCTGCAAATTTTGCCTTTGTAAGTGGGAAAACTTTTCCTACCTCCGCTTTTTTGACCGGTACATTTTTTCCTGAGGGAGATTTTTTCCGGCCATCGCTGCTGAAGTAGAGCGGCATGGTTTGGTTTTTGGCGGGCTTTAAGATGGTCGGTGAGGGTTCTTGGGAGATCTCCCGGAGCCAAAACATCACACCATTCTTTGTTGCCAGGAGCTTAAACCATGACCTTTTTGGACGAAACCGAACACTGCCATATCTGCCACGGATCCCATCAAGCCGCGGTCTGTCCCCAGGTGCCGGAGTGTGACCACTGCCTGGGGCACTCCGGATTGATGCAGTCTTGTCTACCCCAACCCCAGGGGGGGCCTTGCGATCTCAAGCGGGAAGATACCGCTGTTCATCACTGATCCATTCTCCTCTCCCCGGCCTTTTCCTTGAACCCCCCGTTTGTGTTACTAATTTCCCGAGCACAAGGGGAGGCATGATCCTTCCTGGCGATCAGCTGGCCGCTACCCGTGGGTGAATCTCCGGGCGGTTGATCGTTCCTTGGGGCGTGGAGTCGGTGATTGGTAAAAGAGGGAGAGAATGATGACGGCAGAGACACAAGGGCAACAGCATGGGGATGGTTGGGATCTGCTTGTGGTGGGAGCAGGGCCGGGGGGATATGTGGCGGCGATTCGGGCGGCCCAGCTGGGTTTTAAGGTGGCTTGTGTGGAGCAGCGGCAGGCTTTGGGGGGGACGTGCCTGAATGAGGGGTGTATTCCTTCGAAAGCGCTGTTGGAATCGAGCTGGCTCTATCACCGGGCGGCGTCCGGAGATTTGGCTGCCCATGGGATTGACATCCCCCAGCCCCAGCTGAATCTGGAAGTCCTGCAAGCCCGGAAGGATAAGCTGGTGGGGGATCTCACCAAGGGGATTGCTTCTCTCTTTCGTAAATATAAGGTCAAACGGATTACCGGGCGGGCTCGCTTGGTGGATTCGGGCACCATTGAGGTGGTGGATGCCGCGGGAGAGTCACAGCGCCACTCGGCCAAGCGGATTTTGCTTGCGACGGGTGGCCAGGCGGTGGAGATTCCCAGCCTCCAGTTTGATGGTGAGAGGGTGATTGACGCCAAAGGGGCGCTCTCCCTGACCCGGGTGCCGGAGCATCTCCTCGTGGTGGGGGCAGGGGCCATCGGTATGGAGTTGGGTTCGGTGTGGCGGCGGTTGGGGGCACAGGTGACCATCGTCGAAGCCCTCCCGGAAATTCTCCCCGGTCTCGATGTCACCCTGCTTCGCCATGCCAAGCGCTTGTTCAAAAAGCAGGGATTTCAGTTTAAGACCGGCTGCCGGGTGGTGGGTTCCCAGCAGAGTGGAGAGGGGGTCACCCTCACCCTGGAAAATGCCAAGGGGGAGAGCGAAACTCTGACAGGAGATCGGGTGCTGGTGGCGGTGGGACGCAGACCGGCCCATGGGGGGTTGGGGGCGGTGGAGTTGGGGGTTCAGCTGGATCAGGCGGGGCGGATGGTGGTGGATGGGGATTATCAAACCACCTTGCCCGGGGTTTATGGGGTGGGGGATCTGATTTCGGGGCCGATGTTGGCGCACAAGGCGATGGCGGAAGCGGTGGTGGCGGTGGAGCGGATGGCGGGGCGGGATGCAAAGCTCAACGCTCAACACATCCCCCAGGTGGTCTACACCCATCCGGAAGTGGCCATGACCGGTCTCACCGAAGGGAAAGCCAAGGAGCAGGGTTTCACCGTTAAAACCGGCCAGTTTTCTTTCCTGGCCAATGGTAGAGCCAAAGCTGCCGGAGATGCGGATGGGGTGGCCAAGGTGGTGATGGATGCCGACAGTGGCCGCTTGCTGGGGGTACACTTGCTCGGCCCCCAAGCTTCAGAACTGATCTCCCAAGCAGTCCCAGCCTTGGATGAAGGATGGACCCTCCACCGCTTCGTCCAAGCCATCCAACCCCACCCCACCCTCTCCGAAGCCCTCAAAGAAGCCGCCCTGGCTGCGTTGGGGGAGGCGGTGCATATGTAAAGGGCTGGGTATCACTTGCCATACACCCAAGCTACCAGGAGCAAAATGAAAAAAATCTTTTCATGGTAGGCTGATTATTTTAAGCTGTCCGTCATGAAGAAAACCGGACTGGCAGCGCTTTTCACTCCTGATGAAAATGGTGATCGACTCTTCATGCGAGTCGCCCAAATCCTCCTCGCCCGGGAGTTGGAAGAGCGGGATGGCAAGCTGCCTTCTCTCAACACCACCAGTCAGTTTGCCATATGGGGAGCTGATACGCTGTTGGTTTGTCATTTCCCATCAGAGAGTCTTGGTGGAAATTCCTTTAAAAAATATAGTCTTGCTTTTCTGGCCCGACAGGTTGAAAAGCCACCTGGCATAAAACGGGTTGTCGTTGTCGCCCAGCTGGATCGGGGAGCTGTGCCCAGCAGATTTGAGGAACAAATAAAAAAGCTGAGCTTCAAATGGGTGGGAAAATCAGAATGGGAGTGGTGGGATGCTCCCGTCCTGCAAGAAAAAATCATTCATATTCTCCCATTGGCTCTACGTTTTTTCCCGGATTTGATTCCCGGATCCCCAAAAAAACGCACTGACATTCAAAAATTACGTAAGCGATACGACCGGGAGTTTTACAAGCTCTATTCCAAGATCCAGTTTGTCGGCATGTCGGTCTATAAGGAGGAGGCGACTGCTGGTATTCCCATGGAGCGGATCTATATTCCCCTGGAGGTGATTCCCTGGGGTTGGTTGGGTCCGGCTTGGGTGCATCGACCCAGCCGGGTGGAAAGGCGTTCCGACCAGGA
>JADFZT010000012.1 GCA_015232395.1 Magnetococcales bacterium
GGCTCTCTCATGGGGGGGCTCACCACCACCTGGCCCAGCCCCTTTTCCTGGCGGCCCACTCCTTATCAAGTAGGGTTAACTTTTTATTGAAATACATTGTTCCGGCAATGACTGCAATAAAGCTGAAGATAGGCAGTCCATGGTTGAATATGTCACCAAATATTTGATTTATTTCAGTCATGACTAATTCCTTGTAGAGGAGAGGAGTCAGTGTGGTGGATGAGTGAGGTTATAATGATGCTGTGAATTCGTGCTAAAATCAAATGTTTGATTGTTTTCCGATTCACTCCTTCCGATGCATCTGACGAATCGCCTCACCATAAAGCTTCTGCTGATCCCCGAAAAATCCCATGTTGCCTTTAAACTCAATGGCATCATGGGGGCAAACGGAATAACAGTAGAGGCACTGGACGCAGTGTTCGCCCATTTTGGTGGTGTTGGTCAGATCCAGGGGGAGCGTCAGGTCTACCGGACAAAATGCCTCGCAGTTACCGCACTCCTGACACTTGTCTGTATGATATCCCAGCCCTTCGAATACCATATCTTCGTCGATAAAGTTGTCTTGCCTGAGGCCCGTCAGATAGAGCAGATGGCCAAACCATTTGGTGGAGGCGAGCCAAGTGAAAAACGGGGTGTTTCTAACCGCCAGGAAATATTTTTGCCGCTTGGGGCTATGGATATAAGTAGCGAGAAAGCCCGCTTTGGGGGGATCGTGGTTGAAGGTCTTTTCGAAGTGATAGTTTTCCACATACTGGATGTGTTCGTCGGTGATCAACCCCTGCCGCACCCCATCCACCAGGGTGGTGATTTTTTTCGGATCAAAACCGACAAATTTGGCCATCAACATATCGATCAGGAACGAATCGGTCCCGGCAAAAATCATGTTGGTGCCGACGGGATGACCCCTCGAAGGCCCCAGCCCCTCCATGGAGATCACCCCATCAATGATATGCAGATGGGGGGGAGCGGCTTTGTTGATGTTGATGATGTTGGCGGCCAACGATTTATGCACCAGCTTTTTGTTGGCCTGACCGATCATGCAGCCGATAAGATTTTTTTGGCAGACGCTCATCCCCACCTCAAAATGGGTCTTGAGCTTGGGGGCGTTGATGAAGAGATCCGCCTCGACACACTCTGAAGCCAGATCCGCCGTAATGCCATCTTCGAATTGCACCGTGTGGGGCTTGGATTGGTTGAGATCGAGAAATTTAACCCCATAGTAGCGGGTGAGCTGGTCGATTCGGAGCCGGGAGATGACATTGATGCCGCTGCGATAAAAGCCGCTGTTGGTCCCTTCCCCCAGGGTGATGTCGGAGTAGCCCAGATCCTTCAAGCTGCGGCTGATGGCGGCCAATATTCTCAAATCCGAGGTGTTGCCGGTCAGCGCATTCATGTTGGAGTTAAAGTTGGGCTTGATTAATATTTTCGCACCCTTCTCCTGAGGGAGGAGGTGTTTATATTCATTCCCCAGAATGGCTTGAACCGCTGCCAGGATTTCCTTGTTGGTATAAGCGGGGGTCGCCGTAAACTGAAACATCAGCTTTTTACCTCTTCCATCAGGTCAGTCACTGCCTCTTCCAGGCGCTCCACATGGAGTTCCTGAATGCAGTGGTGGACGTTCGAATCCAGACAAGTACCTTCGTCGCAAGTGGCCCGGCAGTGGGCATCGATCTCCACCACCCGATGGTGACTGCAAAAGGGGCCGGTCTCGATGCTGCTTGACGGTCCAAAGATCGCTACAATCGGGGTATCCATGGCCGCCGCCACATGCATGGGGGCGCTGTCGTTGCAGATCATCATGGTGGCCCGATCCAACACCGCCGCCAGCTCCATCAACCCAAACTGCCCCGCCAGATCCACCGGCTTGTTTTGCATGCGGCCAGCAATATCCCCCACCAGCTCCTTCTCTTCAGGGGATCCAACCACCACCACCGGCATCTGCCACTTCGCCATAATCCAATCGGAAAGTAAAGCAAAACGATCATTCGGCCAGCGTTTCAAAGCCATGCGCGAGCCGGGATGAATCGCCACAAAATCTCCGGTAATACCATGTTTTTTCAGGATATTGTCAGCGGCCTGTCGGTGGGTGTCGCTAGGGTTCAGGTTCCAGGTGACAGCCGTCGTGGGATCCTCTTCATTCGGGGTATTGCATCCCAAATGGCGCACCATATCCAGGTGATAGTGAATTTTATGGGAAAGTTTTTCGTAGGGCACCATATGGGTCAGAAGATAGTGCCCGCCACCCACCCCATAGCTCACCTTGTAGCGCGCCTTGATGGGCAACACCAGCATGGCGATATCCCGAATATCGGCTCTCGCTTCGATCACCAGATCAAAGTGGCGCTGGCGGATTGACTTCAGAAAGGGAAAAAGCTGATTTTTGGGCGCATCATGAAACCAAAAGGCGTCATACCCCAGCACCTCATCCACATGGGGGTTTTGCTCCAGGATTCCCCGAGCCGAGTGGGAGGAGAGAAAGCTGATTTTGGCGTTGGGAAAGCGATCCCTGATGGGCTTTAAAATCGGAATCGTCATGATCACATCGCCGATATAGGCGGTGCGGATGACGAGGATCGATTGGATTTTGGCAGGGTCTATCTCTTTTTGGCCCCGCATGAGAATACGCGGGAAAAACAGCAGGGAGCCCAGCAAGTCTCCCAGGATGGTCACCCAGCGTTTTTTTTTGTTGATGATTTTATAGTAGGGAACCAATCGGATCGATCCTTGGCTGGCAAGCCCGGCAATAAGAGGATTTTAAGTCCGGAGAGTCACCGAATCAGCGCCCGAACCCCATCCTTGGCCATCAGGAGCAGGTTGAAAAAATGCTCGATGTAGGCGGTTGGCTTGTAGATGTAGGTTTTGGGGTGGAGCAGATTTTCACCAGGTTGCACGATCCCTTCCTCCACGGCTCGGTCGTAGAGGGCGGTGTGGGGCTCCACCCGCATGGAGTTCAGGTTAAAACTCATGCGCCTGCCAAAGGTACGCTTGGCCTTGATCAGGAAGCGGAGCATGGCGAAGGCTCCCGAAAGGGTCTGTCCCGGGGGATTTTTGAAAAAATTGTAGCTGAAGGTCATCCCTTTGGTTTCGCAAAAAAGATCGTAGGCGTCGAGGATATCCTGGTTGGAAAGATTTTTTCCCAGCTTTTCCAGGGTTTCGTCGCTGAAGCCATCCGGGGAGAGGATGACGTTGTCACACCCCGCCTGTTGGCAAAGATCCAGAAGCTTGCGGGTGACTTGTTTTTCGTTAAACCAGGCAGACCATTTAACCTTCACCCCCCGTTTGATGATCTCCTCGCAGATCGCCTCGGCGTGGCGGATGGGGACGTTGAAGATGGAATCGACAAAGGTAAAGCGCTCAACCCCGTGATCGTTGACCAGGGATTCGATCTCATCCACCACCTTGGCCGGATCCCGCATGCGTAATTTTTTGCCGTTCAAAAATCCATAAATACAATAGATGCAGTCAAGCACGCAGCCCCGCTTGGATTCGACGCCGATGGCTTCGGGATTAACCTGATAAGGAGCGAAGGGGACGGGGCTGTTGGCAGCGAGAACAATTTCGTTCATGTCCACCTGCCGCTCCACCTTGCCGGTATAGTGGACGGTCTCCCCCTCACGATAGTAGATCGATTTGACCTGATCCGGGGTTTCCAGATTGTTGAGCAGATCGGGGAAAGTCAGCTCCCCCTCCAGATGCACCCCATATTCCAGTCGGGGCTCTTCCGCCATGATCTCTTCGGCGAACATGGAAAAACCTGAACCACCAATGACAATTTTGGCGTTGGTCAGGGGTTTGATCACATCCAGTGTGGTCTTCAGGTGGGCATAATAGAAGGTCACCGTGCGCTGGTGGGTGGAGTCAATGTTGCGCAGGGAGATGCCCACCACCTCCGGGTTGATTTCCCGAATCACCCGGGAGAGTTCATCGAAGGGCTCCGGCACCATGTTGAGGTCGAGCACTGTGACATCGTGGTCGGGGAGGGCGGTCTTGAGGCTGGCGAGCCCGATGGGATAGACCGGCGGCTCCTTGCCCCCGAGATAGGATTGAATCAGAAGAACTTTCATGCCCGGCGGTCACCCAGATGACGGCGTTGTAGGTATTCAGGCATCCGGTGTTTAAAAGGCCGCACTTTCAGTGATCGCGGCAGGCTGGAGGCCTGGTTTTATTGGTATGTTATTCAGGCCCGGCCCATGACCATTTTGACGGAATGGTTGGCGCTTTTGAGCATCATATAAAAAGCCCGGATGAAGGGTTCCATGGCGCGGTTGTTGAAAATGGCGAGCACCATGGGGCTGACGAGAAATTTAAGCAGGCCTCCCGGAAATTTCCCCCCTTTGGAGAGAGTGATCAGGAGGTTGAGATAGTTATACTCTCGCATGGTGTAGCTTTTGTTGTAGATCTCTTTGTTTTCATCCTGGATCAGCCCCTGCTCTTTGGACATGTCGTAAAGCTTGGTGCCGGGATAGAGCACCATGGCAAAAGGTTGCAGCTTGAAGGGCTTGGGCAGATCAGCAATCAGGCGCAGGGACTCCACCACATCGTCGGTGGTTTCGTTGGGGGCATCGAGGATGAAATCGTAGCTGGGTGGGACCATTTTATCTTTATATTTGTTGATGATATGGGTCGCTTTGAGCACCAGCCGGTTGGACATTTTTTTGCGGTTGTAGAGATCCTGCATCTTGGCGCTGCCGCTCTGGATGCCCATCTGCACATAGACCAGCCCCGCATCCACCAACATTTCCATTTTTTCTTCGGAGATGGTCAGGGGGCTTGCGAGACAGGAGAAGGGCAGCCCGATGCGTTTTTTATACTCATCACAAAATTCCCGCAAATTTTTGCGATTGCGGGCAAAAAAAGCGTCGTCCGAAATCCAGACGAATCCCACAAAGGGCATGTTTTCCTTCACCCACTCCAGCTCCTGCATGATCGACTCGGTGGAGCGCCAACGCAGATAGACCTGGCCTTCATAGAGGCCTTTGATCTTGTCGTTAAAGCAGTAGCTGCATTTATGGGGGCAGCCGCGCCCGGTCATCATCTGGTAGCCGATGGCGCCGATATAGCCGGAAACGGTGCCGCATTGGAGGAAATGTTTCATCAAATCCAGGGTCATGGGAATCACCTGACCCTCGTGGATGATAAAATGATCTTTCACCCCATAGTCCGGCATGGGGAAGGTGTCGAGATCTTTGGTGAGGGCGCGGATGCCGTTTTTAACGACGGTATCGCCATTTTTGATATGGATGTTGGGGACGCTGGTATAGTCCTCCCCTTTTTCCATTCGGTCAGCCAACTCCAGCAGGCTCTCTTCACCATCTCCCACACACACCATGTCGCAATATTCCAGGCACTCTTCCGGGCGGCTGGTGGGGTGGACCCCTCCCCAGATGATGGGTGCTTTGACTTGGCTCGCTTTGAGCTGCCGGGTAATCTGCTGGGCGGGATCAAAGTGATTGGTCATCAGGGTGATGCCGATGAGATCTTCATCCTGGCAGAGTTCCGCTACCTGCTTGAGAACTTCCGGGGTGTAGCGCTCAATGCCGAACTGGAGGTCGTCCCCCAGGGGATCAGGCAAAAAGAGAATCCGTGCCCGGTGGCCGTTTTCCCGCAGATAAGCCGAGAGAATACGCAATCCGTAGGCGGTGATATCCGGATAGGGGGATATGAGAGTGATCTTCATGGCTTCAGATCCTTGGTGCTAGACATGCCAACAGGAGATGGGCGAGGGGGGATAGGTGGCATGATAAAGCCCGAAACGGTCCCCCCCGAGTATCGCCACTTAGGACCAGTTGAACGACCGGAAAGTTCAGAATAACAAAACCAACAGGTCCGCGTCAATGCATTCAACGTATTGAAAACCCAATCAAAATTTATTTTTTGCTGCTCTTTGCCCTGGGAGATGATTTCGTATCAAAGGCTGGATTTTATAGAGTGGCTCATGCATCATGGGATAGGATGGTGTTGGCTTTTTTTGAATGACGGGGCTGATAATCATTGAACAGGTGGTTTTTTACACTTCCTTTAACTCCCCAATTTGACTGGCAAACATGGCTTCAAACTCTTTTTCGACCCCTCTTGATGTCATCGTTGGTGGTGGCGTTTCCGGTCTCACTGCGGCAGCCCGGCTGGCCCGCAGTGGTGTCCCCTCGGTGATCATTGAACGCTCCCCCCATCTGGGTGGTTTTTGCCGTTCGTTGGTGTTGGACGATGTGGTGTTCGATCAAGGCCCCCACATGTTTTTTCCGGGTATGGGGGGGCCGGGGGAAAATTTGATCCAGGAGTTGCTGGCCGATGAGGAGGTTTTCAGGCTTCCCGGACGCTACGCGATTCACGCCGACGGACGCCTCTGGACCTTTCCGCCTCAGTTTAAGGATATTTTGGGTTATCCTCTTTCCTACCAGTTGGATATTCTGAAGGCTTTTTTTAGAAAAAAGAAACCGTTACACCTGCAAAAAACGGTGTGGGAGAGTGTCGCCGCCAAGAGCGGGCAGAAACTTTACGACAAGGTGGTCGGGCCAATGATGCGCTCCAAAACCCTTCATGAAGGGACTGAGGTGCATGCCGACTGGGCCAGGAAGGTGGATCGTACCGTGAGGAACATCAAGGAGCCTCCCCACAAACGCCCCCGGCCGCCATCGTTTTTAAGACGCTTGAAGCAGCCCCAGGCTGATTGTTTCTACCCCAAGGGGGGATTCCAGCGGATTCCCGATCTGCTCTGGGCTGATTATCAAAAAAATGGCGGTGAAGCCCTGCTTGAAACCACGATTGGGAGCATCAACCGCGAGGGCAAGCGGGTCCAGTCGGTCACTTTGGTGGATGGGCGGGAAATACCGGTTAAAAATCTGATCTGGACCGCCAACGTCAATAGTTTGAGCGCTCTCTTGGGCTCCCAGGTCGAAAAGCTCACCTATATCAAAACCATTCTGGTTTTTCTCACCTACGACCAGCCCGAAAACAAAACGCGCCCCTTCAACTACGTCTACTATCCCGACGACCACCTGCTCTTCAATCGCCTTTATCTGCCCCGAAACCTCTATGGACCCTCGGAGCCCGCGGGCAAGGAGGGGGTGTGTGCCGAGATCACCTATACCACAGGGCTCGACGAGCAATCCGACCAGGAAATTATCGACCGCATCATCCAGGATATCGATGGCTTGGGGCTTTTTCCAAAATCATCCCTCAGAAAAACCGGGATCATGCGTCTGGGGGATTGCATGCCCATCTATCCCATCGACTATGAAGAGCAGCTGGCCGGTTTCTATCGAGAAATCCATGAACTGGAAAATCTTTATGCTGTCGGAAGAATGGGGGGCTACTATTTTTGCATGACCCCGGCGGCCATCAATCAGGGGCTCAAAATGGCCCAACACCTGACCGATTCGTCCCCCTGACCAAACGGTAGAGCGATGGTCAGCTGGAGATAACAGGGGCTGACCCAATGGTGCTGCCAACTTTGACCAAGACCCTTGAGCCTGTATGAATCGGCTTACATATCGGAGAGAATGAATCATGGGACTGATGGATTTTGCCCTGGCCACCAAGGGTGCTGACAAAGCCTCTCGCCTGACCATCATCGGGCGGCATGTGTCGGCTGTGGTGCGGCATATGACCTTTAAAAAGGCGATGAATCTGTTCCGGGTGGAGCTGGCCCGCTTTCGGGGGGCCGAGGTGGTAGGTGGTCGCCCCTATATCCTCAAGATCGAATCCACCAACGTCTGCAACCTGAAATGCGCCTATTGTTACGATAATCGCCGCCAACCTGAAGAGGGGGAGCGGGCTTACGGGCGCATGAGTTTTGCTGATTTCCAGAAAATTTTCGATGAGGTGGGGGAATATCTCTTCAAAATCAACCTGTATGGTTTTGGGGAGCCGTTTTTGTTTCCGGAAACCTACGAGATGATTCGCTACGCGACCGATCATAATGTGGGAATGGGGGTTTCATCCAATTTGAACCTCAAGGATGAAGACGCTCCCCGCAAGATTGTCGAGTCGGGTTTGGAGGTGTTGATTTTTTCCTGCCACGGCGTGAGTCAGGAAGCCTATAGCCAGTTTATGGTCAAGGGTGATCGGGATTTGGCATTTTCCACCCTGGCCAAGGTGATGGAGGAGAAAAAGCGTCTGGGATCGAATACCCCGGTGATCGACTGGCAATATTGCGTCACCAGTTTCAACCAAAAAGAGATCCCACTGGCCAAGGAAAAGGCTCGGGAGTTGGGAGTGGATGTGCGTTTTATCCAACCCTTCCTACCGGAGGGCGCTCGGGCGGAGTGGTATCCCAAAGGCCAATCTCCCAAGCCCCCCCCCCCCAGAATGGGCTGCTCCTGGCCCTACCGCTCCGCTTATATCAACTATGATGGCGGCCTGCTGCCCTGCTGCAAGGATACCCGCTTTTTGAAAAACGACTTCGGCAATGTGATTTCAGAGGGATTTGCTGCGGTGTGGAACAACGACGACTATCAATCCAGCCGCCGCCTGATCAAAAGCCCTGGGGATACTTCCATTGAATGCGACACCATGTGCCTGGAGTGCCCGGTGGTGAAGCCGTTTCGTGACAAGCCGAATGCGTGAGGAAGAGGTTGCCTTTATAGGTTATCTATCCAGAAACTCAGTTGAATCAATACTATACGTACAACGGCAACCATAATCAGAGCTGCATTCTGGGTGAGGAATTTCTGGCACACTCCGAATTGAAAATATTTTTCCGTCCAATTGCCGGCAGGTTTCACAAGAGGAGTCACCAGCCCCATTCCATTCGACACGCTTTAAGTTCATTTCTTTGAGTTTTGAGAGATCCATTTTATTTTTTGCATGAAAATGAAGCATTCTAGCGGCAGTATCTGCATCAAATTTAAATTCTAATTTTAAATTTGCAGGGATCCATTTGTTAGGATGGCCTGTTCCAAACAGGAAGTTCATCGCAGCAGGCGCTCTCAGAATATTAATGGTTTTTTTGTCCAATCCTTTCAGGATTTTAGGGTGGCCTTTCATAATGTGATGGAGGATTTCTTTCCCCTGATTTTTGTAGAAATCAAGTGCCCCATCACCTAAACTTCGTTGAAATATTTGTTGTCTCTCAAACTCAATTAGAGTCTTTATGGCGACATCATATTTATGTTTACTTAAAAGGGCGATTATTTTATTTTCTGTTTCAAGAGTTTTTTGTTTTTCATTTTCCAAGTAGTCGCTAACATGACGGTTGGCCTCTGCTGTCATTATATATTTGGCTTTTTCTCCAGTGAGTGCCTTGACTTTTGGCTGGTCAGCCTCAATAAGCCTTATGACAAGCTCTGCCTTTTTTCCCTCTGAGTTTAAATTTCTGGATTGCAGTTCTTTTCGAAGTTCGGCCACCTTGAGAGCTGCTGATAGAGTCGCTTCAAGTCCGATTTGTTCAAGCGCATTTTTTGATTCAAAGTGTAAAAGTAGTTTTGTTGGATTTGTTTTGAAATGATCCAACCAATATTTTCGAATGCTTTTTGCCGTTTTTGGTTTGTTGAATTTGCTTAGGAAAACAAGTTGGTCAGGAGATTCTCTCCAATTGTTTTTCATCCATAATAGTCGAGAAACTTGTCTCTTAGGCGTGTTTTTTTGTGGTGCTGGTTTTTTAAAGAATGTTTTGAATAATTTGAGGAGCATAATAGTTCCAGCTGATCCTTCTTGCCTAAACCCATATTAATAGGGGGGCTGGAATTCAATCCAACCCCCCCATCATCTCACTCAGCCCCATCATCTCACCCGGCGGAAAACCGGGGCGTTGTCATCAGCCGATCAGAAGCTTTCAAACTCGTCATCAGCTCCCATATCCAGAGCAGCCCCCCCTGAAGCAGGTGCTGGAAGGGCTTTGGGTGCTGCCTGGGCAATCCGAGCGGTTGGCTTTTTCCCTTGGGTCTGTCGCCTGGGAGCTGCGGCCTGCTGACCTGTGCGGAAGAAAGAGACCGCCTGGGTCATCATATCCGCCTGGGAGCTCAACTCTTCCGCTGTCGCTGCCATCTCTTCCGAAGCACCCGCATTGCGTTGAATGACCTGATCAAGCTGCTGGATGGCTTGGTTGACTTGGCTGGCACCCTGGTTTTGCTCTTGACTGGCCGCAGCGATTTCCTCAATCAATTCCGCTGTTTTTTGAATATCCGGAACCAGCTGGTTGATAATGCCGCCAGCTCTTTCAGCAACCTCTACGCTGGAGGCTGAGAGTTGGCTGATTTCGCCAGCGGCTGTCTGGCTGCGTTCTGCCAGCTTGCGCACTTCTGCAGCGACCACCGCAAACCCCTTGCCGTGCTCACCAGCTCTAGCCGCTTCGATGGCGGCATTGAGAGCCAGGAGGTTGGTCTGCCTGGCAATCTCTTCGATGATGGAGATTTTTTCGGCAATTTGTTTCATGGCCTGAACGGCCTCTTCAACCGCTTTACCACCCTCTTCACCATCCTTGGCCGCCTTGCTGGCGATGGTCTGGGTGGTGTTGGCATTGTCGGTATTTTGCTGAATATTCGAGGCCATTTCCTCCATGGCCGAAGAGGTCTCCTCAATGGAAGCCGCCTGTTCGGTAGCGCCTTGAGAGAGGCTTTGTGCGGCATCGGAAATTTCGTTGCTGCCGGTTGAGACCTGTCCTGCGGAGTTGGAGACATCCCCAACCACCTGGCGCAGATTTTCCACCATGTTTTTGACCGCCAGGAAGATACCGGTGTCTTCTCCGGCTGTATCCAGCTGAACAGTCAGGTCACCGTCTGCCACCTTTCGGGTGAGTTCGGCAATGTAGGGGGGTTCACCGCCAACTTGGCGCAAAACGATCCGGCTTAAATACCAGGCAATGGCGATGCTGATGAGGATGGCGATTCCGATGGCGATATAGATGGTGGTGAAGGTGTTGGAGACCGTCGCTAGATTGGATTGTTTACGCACCTCCATGAGACTGGCTTCTTCCGCTTTGAAGTCGGTCATGATCTGGCGGAATTTGTCAAAGTAGACCTTGCCCCGGGCTTCCCCTACCAAGTCAGCCATGTCATCCATGGTTTTGGCGTTGCCGATTTTGCGGCGTAGTTCGATGGTCGGCTCGGTAACGTTACTTTTCCAATCACGAATGGTCTGTTCGATCTCGTTGAGTAGCTGCACTTGGGCAGAGTTGTCGCTCACAGTCTGTTTGAGATCTGCGGTGAGACGGAAAAATTTTTCCGATCCCCCTTTATAGGGATCCAAAAAACCTTCCTTCCCAGCCAGCAGATAGCCCCGCATACCGGTTTCCATATCCACGGCAGAGGCCAGAATGTCATTGGCCTGGGCGATCACCTTGTTGGTGTGGGCAACCCACCCTTCATTTTTCCGCATCACTTCCAGGAGAGAAAGATCCGTCTGGCCTTCACTCGCCATCTTTTTCAGCTGCTCGAAGGCCGTCTCGAAATCATTCCGGCGTTGGCCAAGAAGAGAAGCCTCCCGGTCAATGAACGTTTTGATCTGCCCCCGAAATTTGTCGAAGTAGACCTTGCCCCGGGCTTCTCCCACCAAAGCGGCCATGTCGTTCATGGTTTTGGCGTCACCGATATTCCGACGCAGGCCGATGGTTGGCTCAGTGACGTTGGCTTGCCACTCTTTCAGAGTTTTTTCCACTTCCGAAAGGCGGCCCACCTGTTTGGGATTGTCGCTCACCGTCCCTTGAAGTGACGAAATTTGCGAATAGGTGGCCGTCTCACCGCCTCTATAGGGATCCAGGAAACCATCCTGACCAGCCAGCAGATAACCCCGCATGCCGGTTTCCATGTCCACAGCAGACCCAACGATGGCCGAAGCCTCTGCCAGAACCTTATAGGTGTGTTCCACCTGTTTGTTGGTTTCAGAAATTTGGCCGATGTTACTGATGGCCACCATCCCAAGAATGAATAGCAGTGTCACAGGCACAGCCATTCCAGCCAAAATTTTCCCTCTGAGCCCTAAGTCCATTTTATAGGTCCTCTCTAGCTAAGTTCCATTTGAGTTGGGATTGTTGGCGAGATTGGAAGATGAAGCGTGGATGTTGTCAGTAAACACATAAATGATGGTAATTGTATGTCAAATTATCCTGACATTCTATTCATAATGATAGAAATTTTCCAAAGAGTGATGGTTTGATTTGGCGGATAATTTGGCTGGGTATTGCGGTTTGGTGCTGGGGCAGGGGGCGATTGCCCCTCTCTTCATTCAACAACAACCCAGACACAAATATCAAACAAAACAATGTCTTTTGTAAAATTGGCTGAGTCACGAATCGGTTTGTACAGGGGAGGCAATCATGAGAGGGGCCGGGGTAAAAATGCAGGCGCTGAAGAAAGGGGACAGATCGCTCTAATATAGCCATTTCATACAAGAGTTTGACATGCGCCGCTGCTCTTTTTTCGCTATTTCTGCGAATGCGGGAACCCCGGGTGTCTGGCATGAATTTTCCAAATTTTGCACCATTTTCAGCAAAATTGTGGATTTCCTGAAGGTCTGGTTATTTCTTGAGAGCTGTCATAACCTTCTTGGATCCCAGCTTTTGCGGGGATGACGAGTCAGGGAAGGGAGTCCAATTTTCAGGTAAGGCCTGCCATGGTCATCAATTCTCAACGGGTGCACCTTGACGGGGGGACCCAATAAACTTTCAAGTAGAGATATTTTTGACCAAAAAAAAGGTGAACACACCGTAGTGTATCCACCCTTTTCAGCTATCATGCTGCTATCTGCAAGAGCTTCCCCTTGACGGGGAGTTTCCCTCAGATAGTCAGACAAACCCTGATTCAAACAGGGATCAATCTTCGCCGCCAAACTTCATCCGCATGAAGGTGACGAGAGACCAGATCTGCTCTTCGCTCAGGCTGACATCAGAGCCGGGACCAAAGGCTTTCATCTCGGTATCCTTGGAGCCGTCACGGATGATCCAAAAGAGTTGTCCGTCCGCCCGCTTAAAATAGCCGTCTGTCGTGAAGTCGGTGGGTTTCAGGACCATGTCACCGGCAGCGGAGCCTTGCCCGTCACCATCCTCACCATGACATTTTTTGCATTTGGATTTGTACAGACGAGCGGCCTTCTTATAAGGGCGGGTACCCTCTTCCAACTCGTCAATGGGGTTTTCCATGCTAAGAAATTTGCTGGGGGCCTTGGGGGTTACATGGGCCATGGCCACAGCGCCACTCAGAACAATGGCACCGAAGAGAGTCAACGCAGTGATTTTTTTCATGCTTTACAACTCCTTGGTAAGTAAAAAAGGGGCTGAGGAAGTCCCCAGCCCCTTTCTTTGTTTCATCATCTAAACCTGTCGTTTGTCAGCCCACCCGCCTGTCGTCAGGTGACCCGTCGTGCGTCAGGTGATCACTGGGTCTGATCAATAGATGTCGTGCGTGGTGTTGTACACGTTGAACTTACCCGTGGGGGTGTTCAAGCCTTTGATGCGGGCTTTCTCTTTGAGGGTCTTGTCATCCAGGACGACGATTTCGCCTTCCTTGTCCCAGAGGGAAATCCAAACTTCGTCGCCAGCCTTGTTGAACTCCATGTGGACAACCGTCTTCTTAAAGGCGATCTCCTTGGGAGCAGCTTCGGGGTTGTTGATGTCAAAGATGGTCAACGTATTGGACTTGTTCTTGTTGATGGTGTTGTCGCAATAGACGTTGGAACTCTTCGGATGTGTTTTTACGAAGAGGGAGTTACCATCCAGTTCCCACTCACGAACGACGGTCCAGGCGTGAGGCTTGGAAGCGTCGGTGGAGATCATGGAAACGAGGCCTTCGCCCAGATGGACAGTGGCCCAGACGGCACCGTACTCAGGATCGATCCAGTTGGCGCCACGACCAGGATGGGGCTTGGTTCCGGTCTTGATGTTTTTGACCAGCTTGCGCTCTTTGGTGTCGATGACGGAGATGGTATCACGAGCGTTGGCAGCCACCAGGAAGTAACGCTTGGTGGAATCCCAACCGCCGTCGTGCAGGAAGCGCTCGGCGTTGATTTTGGTCTCGGTGATGGTGCCTTCTTCGAGCTTGGAATAGTCAACCAGCAGAACAACACCGGTTTCCTTCAGGTTCAGCACCCACTCAGGAGCGTTGTGGGAAGCAACGATGGAGGCCACGCGGGGCTCAGGATGATACTCGTTGGTGTCGTAGGTGTACCCACGGGTACCGATCACCTTGAGGGGCTCCAGAGTGTCGCCATCCATGATCACATAGTGGGGAGGCCAGTAGTCACCGACAACGGCATACTTGTCTTCAAAGCCCTTGTACTTGGAGGTGTCGATGGAGCGAGCGTCCAAGCCGGTACGAACCTCGGCAACGATGTCCGGGGGGCTGGCCCACATGTCCATCATGGTGGCTTTACCGTCACGACCGATGGCATACATGTAGCGACCGGAAGCGGAGGTACGCAGAATGTGGGTAGCGAAACCTGAGGGGATGATGTTCAGGATCTTCTTGGTGTCGCCGTCGATGATGGCGATTTTACCCACGTCACGCAGCACGACGCCGAAATAGTTCTGCCAGTTGGATTTCGGGGGGGTCTTGGGGCGCTTGGCAACAGGCACATGCACTTTCCAGGACTTTTTCATCTCCTTCATGCCCCACTCGGGCGGCAGAGGGGGATCAATCTGCACATATTTGGCCATCAACTGCGTGTCTTCACGAGTCATGAAACCGGACTTACCCCAACCGGGCATGCCGCCTTCAGTTCCCTCATAAAGAATTTTGTCCAGAGCGGCCAAGGTTTTCATGCGGGTCTTGGAGGGGGTGATGTTAGGGCCGGTGGCGCCTTTACGCAAAGCACCGTGGCAGCCGGAACACCGGTCAAAATACATCTGTTGACCCTTCGCAAAATCGGCCTCAGACAGGCTCGGTACGGGCTGCAGTTTTGCAGCTGCACTTGCGCCAGTGGCCATCCCCAGCATCACAATGCTGGCTGCGAGAGGCGGCAGAATGCCAGACAGCTTCCTCATAGGTAGTCCCCTTTCTCGATGATCGTTGCTGTTTAAAAGTCTTGACCGGATTTTCCGGATTCCACGCTTACTTAATGTTGAGTAACTCTTTACCTCGGAAGGTTCGCCTCCATGACCCTTTCGTTCGAGGGGGAGGGAGGGCAGACATTTCTGAGGCTATCCTTTATAACACAATCAATTGTGTTGTTTTGGTCGTTTGTTTAGATGAAAGGTCCACTCGCAAGATTCTGCCTGATCTTTTGGCCTAGGGAAAGGGCCTTTGAATCACTCGGTGGAGAATATCAGTCTTATGTTGCCGTTCCTTGACCGAAGTTAAAAAAATGGGGAAAAAAGAGCTTCCCGGTTTTTCGTGGCCGATCGTTTTGGAAAGTTCATCCCATACTTTGGAGAAAATACCTTGGAAATCGTGTATTTCACCCTAACCGCCATGATGCTCTATCTGGTCTCCGATTGGATTTTGAATCGCATTGAGGAGAGCCGGGGCGCACGTTTTGAATACCGCTCCATGATCTTCTTCGGCATTATATTAAGCCTCTCAATGATCGTGTTTCAAGGGGTTCAACGCTTTTTTCCCGGCTGATTTGGAAATCTATACCTCTCTATCCATCCGCCCCCCTGACGCCTTTTGAATGAGTCTGGATTGGGGGGGATTTCAGCCTGGGAACCCATGGAAAAAGTATTTCCAAAACAGCTGGTTATATAGGGCTGGCGCACGTTTTGATCAACTCAGGCGAGCGGCCAGGCACGGGAAGTGGCTGCCTGGCTCCAAAGGATATTTCTGTCAGCATGGTCTAGCCTGGGGCGGCTTTTGAGTGGGGTGGGTGAAATGTATTCGGGGGAAGAGGGGGAGGGGGACGATCAGTAACTGGGTGTGAAGCAGTCTCGGGGAGGGAGAGTGAGAGCCAAAGGGGAGCCGATGGGAGAAGGAATGCCCCCCCTTCCTTACCAGGGGGGCTGGTGAGAAGGGGGGCATTCCTTAAATGGAGAGGGTTGGCTGGAAATCAATAGAAAAGGAAACGAGCATTATCCTCATCAAATCCCACCACAAATCCCTGGCCCGGAGCGAGGCTCACCCTCTTCTTGGCGTGAAAGCTGAATTCTGGCTTCAGGGTGCTGTCCCAGAGTTCTACCTCCAACTCATGCTCACCAGCGGGAATGGCATATTTGCCGTAAACAAAGGCTGCCCCATCGGAATGGATGCCCGGGGGATTGTAGATATCCCGAGCCAGAGGTTTCCCATCTATGCGGATTTCTACAATCAGAGGCGAACGTTCCCGGGAGCAGTCCATGGGTTTACGCATGTTGGGGGGCAGTTTGCGTAGCTCCTCAGGGGTTCGTTTGCGGCACTCTTCCACCCGTTGTCCGGCATGGTTGAAGGCCACCTTCAGTTCCGCCTGGCCTTCAGCCAGATAGGTATAAGCTGGCGAAGTGGAAAGATAGTAGATCAGGGCGCAAAAAATGGTATAGGTCAGCCCCTGTCCCAGATACCGGAAAATCTTGTCCATGATGCTACGCCTCCTTCCGGTTTTTAGGGGACTTGGGCTTATCCTTGATTTTATCCAGCCGCTGGCGGAATTCTGCCAATCGATCCGTCAACTGGGAGCTTTCCTGCTGGGCCGCCCAAAAAACATCGATACGTTCTTGATCCGTCCTACCAAAGAGGCGGGGCTCCCGTAGCCCGGAAATCCGATCCAGGGTGATGTGGTTGCCAAAGCGGAAATAACAATCCCCATCCCGACAGCCGGTAACCAGCACACCGTCAATTCCTTTGCGAATTGAAAAGTCGAGGAACGATGGCGGCAACATGGCCGTACACGGCAGCCGTACCACAGCAACTTCTGATGTCTCCAGAGGCATGGGATCCGCCGCAAAATCACAACCGACGACGAGAATCCGATCTTTTCCGCTCAAGGCTGCAATCTTGTCAGTCACCTCCTTGCGCAACGCCTCAGCTGAATAGTGGGGCATCTCAATGCCGGTAAGCAGCCGACCTTTGGATTGACGATAGGGGTTGGAAGAGGTGCAGGCCCCCATGCAGATGCCGCAGGAGGTGCATAAGGAGGCACTGACTGTCGGTTCCAGGAGAAACTTGCGACCATCGCTTCTGGGCTGCATCGTCACCGCACCATAGGGACAGTCCACTCCGCATTGACCGCAGCCGTTACAATAATCCAAATCCACTTCAGCGATCGGTTCGGGTTTTTTCCGTGGCATCCAGGGAAGCATCATCAGGAAGAAAGTGACTCCAGTGGGGATTCCCCAAGCCCAGGCTGGGCCCAGAATGTCAGAAACCGGGTAAATGTTGAGATAAAACCAGTCGAGTTGCAAGACCGTCGGAGCCAGAGAAAGATCTGCTGGACCGTGGCTCACAGCGGGTTTGACCAGGGACAAAACCAACAAGGCCACCATCGATCCCCAAGCAAGTACCTTGGGGGGGTTGAAATCGATGTGGCTGATACGACTGACGTGGGTCCAGAGGAGAAATACCAGAGCCACCGGAAAGCCCAGAAGATGCAGGAAGGCCATGAGGGTGAAAAAGCGGTCGGAAACCTGGTCGCCGATAAAATTGAGGGCCATGGAGCCCAGGGTGATGGGCAGCCAGTCAATCATCTCCGCTGTGACGACGGCAATATATTGGGCCAACATGTCCCACACCAGCCAGTAGCCGGAAATCCCCAACAGCACCACCAACCACAAGGTCGGCACACCGGTAATCCAGGAAAACCAGCGCACACCCCGGTAGCGATCCCGGAAAAATTCTCGGAACATGTGCAAAAAGATGGTAATGACCGCCGCATCCGAGGCATACCGATGCAGGCTACGCATGATCCCCGCCAGCCACCACTGGTCGTGGGTCATATACTCCACAGAATTGAAAGCGTGATCCACACGGGTTTCAAAAAAGATAAAAACGTAGATCCCGCTGACAAGTACGACCCAAAAAAAGAAAAATGTCAGGGATCCAAGGTGATAGAAGGGATTAAGATGATTGCCGAAGGTGCGGTTGAACCACCCTTCCAGCCGGAGAAAGAGGGCATCGCCCGCTTTGCGAATGGGTCTCAAGAATTGGGTCTCCTCGGGGGTGGCTTCCGTTCCGTGTTATGCTTCCAGACTTTTATGGACAGGTTATAAATGAAACAGTTTCAGCTTTTTCTAAAATAGTTGGCCCGGCGCACTTCACGAAAGAGCCAAATGCCAGTAATCAGGATGATGGTGCCACCGATAAACATGCCCACAAAAAATGAATATTCAAATTTGTAGGCGTCCAGGGTGGGGTCGTAGACGGTGCAAAAAAAACGAAAACGCCGAATCATGTCATCCAGAATCGGTTCATCTTCCGAAACCGGGCGACCCAGGATCAATCCCTTCAGGGGTTCCACCAGGCTGGGAACGTCAAAGATCTCCCCGTAGACCTGACGGAAAATGATGCCTTCCTGGTCTACAACGGTCGCTTGAACAATGTGGTCGAATCCCCTGGGGCTGCGTATATAGGAAAATCCCAGCTCCCGGGTGAGGTTTTTGATGGTTTCAGCATCGGTGGAGAGAAAATGCCAACGGGGATCGGAGATCTGCTGCTGACGGGCAAAGGTGGTCATGGCCGCTGGGGTATCAACACGGGTATCGAAACCGATGGTGACGACGCTAAAGGTCTCTTCACCCAAGGCCTCCCGGGCGTTTTGCACCACTTCATCCAGATAGCGGGAGGTCACCGAGCAGACATGGTAGCAGCTGGAATAGACCAGACTGATAATGAGGGGTTTGCCCCGGAAAGAGGCCAAGGCGCGCTTACGTCCCTTGCGATCCTTGAATATATGGTTGGAAACTTTGCTTCCAATCACCTCCCGGCTCAGACGAAAGGCCTCTTTGGCGTCGAAATCGGGCGCGGCTGGTTGGAACAGAGGTGGAAAAACGGTTTTTTCACCGGGGACTGTATTCGTTGACCCAGGGGCTTGCTCAATCCCCGCCCAAGCGTCGTCCGGTGGCAGAAGCCAGATAAAAACAGCCCACACGACAAACAGCGTCGTCAGGCCAAAAAGCCGACCGGATCGCTGTAAGGAGTGGAGGCTGGAGGGATGATTGGGGTGTGCTGTGGTTGTCAAATAGGAAGCCACTGATCCGCCAGGACCGCGCTCAACAGTAACATGAGTTGTACCAGAGAGGCGCGAAAGTTGGACATCGCCAAGGCAGGTCCCGGGTTAAAGGCGAGCTGCAGGCTTTTGGCCAGAAAATATCCCCCCCCCAAAAGCGCACCAGCCAGATAGATCCAGCCCATACCGTAGTAGAAGGGAACCACCGAAGCAGCTACCAAGAGAGCTGTGTTGGAGAGGATGGCCCGGGAGGCGACCTTCTCTCCAGCCACCACCGGCAGCATGGGGATGTGGGCCGAGACATACTGGGGCTTGAGTGCAATGGCCAAGCTCCAGAAATGGGATGGCGTCCAGAGAAAGAGCACAAAGGCGAGTGCAATGGGGAGCGGTGAAAAAACCGGGTCCACCACCGCAGCACCAGCCAAAACCGCAAAGCTGCCTGCCAAACCGCCGATGACGATGTTGAGCCAAGTACGGCGTTTGAGCCATATGGTGTAGACCACACCGTAGAAAAAGGCCCCGAGAAAGACATGTAGTGCTGAGGTTGCATTGATGTAGTACCACACCAACCCAACCGGCATCACTGTCAGAAACAGAAAGAGCGCCAACCACCAGGGGGAGTAGGGTAGGGCACCCGTCACAAAGGGCCGTCCCTGGGTTCGATCCATGACGGAGTCGATATCCCGGTCGTAATAGTGGTTAAGGCCACCAGCTGCACCGGCAGAGAGAATGATCGCCATAGCAAGCAGCAGGGTTTGCCACGTTTCGGGCGCAGGTCCCGGTGTGATGGCAAGCCCCACAAGGGCTGTGAAAACCATGGCTACGCCGATACGTAGCTTAAAGAGGGTCAAGATATTTTTAGCCAAGGTACCCATCGCTCAAGGAAGTATGCCAGGCGAAAAAAAATGTTAAATAGATCAAAGGGTTCCAAACATAAAAAAGAAAAAAATCTATAAAAAGAGTGCCTGAGAAAAATCAGGGTGATGCCTTTAGGAGAAACCCCCATGTTGGGGTGGATCTGACGATCCACCCCAACATGGTGAAGAGGGTACCTTAGCCCATGGGCCAGAGGGAAGCCAGATATTTGGCGTTGATGAAGAAGTAGATGACAAAGCTGACCAGGAAGACCAGGGCCAGGACGAAGGTACCAGGGGCACCGTGGTCGCCGCTACCGTGGGTTTCCACCGGAGTCCGCTCCAGGAGGTCGGGCTTTTCAACAGTGTAGCTGGAGGTGTTCAGAGGCATGCCGAAGCTTTGCAGCAGACCAGCGTTGGGATCCAGCTTTTTACCGAAGACCAGGGAGCCCACTGCGATGAGGCAGAAAGCGCCGCCGCCAACCGCAGCCAGGATACCGCCGATGCCGGAGAGACCCATCATGGTGATGGCGGTTCCAGCAAACTCAAACTGCAGAGCTGCATCGGCAAAGCTTACATCCCAGTGCCGCCGGGGAAGACCCAGGGTACCTGCACCCAGCATGAAGAGAATCAGACCGAGCATGCCAGCAGTGAAAATGTAGGGCTGCCATTTGGCCAGACCAGGCAGGATCAGCTGACGACGGAAGAGCACCGGAATCAGGAAGTAGGTGATCGCCATGAAGGCCAGGGTGGTACCCACCGCAACCGTCGCATGGAAGTGACCCGGTACAAAGATGGTGTTGTGGATGATCAGGTTGATCTGCTCAGTCCCCATCACCACACCGGTGATGCCGCCAATGAAGCCGAAGACGATCAGGGAGAGGAACATGCCCGAAAAGACAGGGTTTTCCCAAGGGGCTTTGCGCAACCATTCAAACATGCCGTTGGTGTAGCCCTTCTTCCGTTGAGCCACCTCAATGGAGCCAGGAACCGTGAGGCCGTGGATCATGGAGGCGAGCACCGCCAGATACATGGCGTAGGAAGTGTTGAAAATCTTCCAGGTGGAGCTGACGCCCGGGTCAACCAGGAGATGGTGAGCCGAAGCGAGTTGCAGGAAGAGAATGTACAGCAGAAAGGCGGTACGGCTGACCTTCTCGGACATGGGCTTGGCGCCGAAAACGATGGCGGCAATGGCATACCAGACAGCCACGTGAGCTGACACGTTGATCTGCTGGGAAGAGTGGCCCAGAGCCCACCAGATGGTGCGATAGATCAGCGGATCAATGTTGGGAATGAGACCTATGGACCAGAGGAAGGTGGGAATCAGAATCACCGCGCCATGGAGAATGGTCATAATGGCGATGATGCAAGCCACCAGTGCGCCGAAAACCACCAGAGGAACCGATCCCTCATAGGTGTTTTCCCGCTTGGCGATCATCAGCGTCGCCAAGAAGATAAAACAGCCGATCAGTGCGCCCACGGCAAAGAGAATCAGACCCAGGTAGAAGATGGGTTCTGCCGGCATGGGCACGTAGGAGGTGAACATCACACTGGAGTTGCCCCGGAAAAAGGCGGCCGTGGTCAGGATCGACCCGCCCAGCATGAGAAGGAACCCCAACCAGCCGAAGCCGGGAGATGCCGGTCTCACCCTGAGAAGGGTGGTCGAGGCAAAATAGAGGACCGCAATCTCAAAAAAGATGATCCAGAATATGAGAATGTTGGTACCGTGAATCGACAGGGCCAGATAGAAGGTTTCCGCATCCAGCAGATGAACGGTGGGCATCCGGGTCAGCATGACCAAGAGACCGAAGATCCCGCCCATCAGCAGGAATACTACGCCCATGACCGCGTGAGCCTTCATCAAAGACTCTGCGCTCCGGTGAAAAAAGAGCCCGGAGTCCGGACACTTTCTGAACATGTTTGCCATGATTAATTCCTTAGCCTCCCCGACTTATTTGACAATGATCTTACCGAGCATGGTGTGATGTCCCACGCCGCAGTATTCGTTGCAGACAACCCCAAATTCTCCGGTTTCGTTCGGGGTGATGGTAATCACCGTCGAGTAGCCGGGAAGAATCTGCAGGTTCATGTTGATGGGCTGCAGGGAGAACCCATGCTGCCAGTCCAAGGAAGAGAGGTGCAGACGATAGCTCTGATCCTTTTGGAGTTCAAGAATGGGATACCACTCCCAGAGCCGGCCCAGCATGTAGATGTCGCTGCCGGGGGGGGGAGCTACCACGGGAATTTCAGCCGCAGACTCGGTGCGCACGGTGTGAGCTTGCACCATCTCTTCGGTCTTGGCTTCAAAGGCTTCAGCAGTGATTTTGTAAGCTTCGTTGGAAAGATTTTGCTTACCAACAATGTGCCAGTAGGGCATCCACAGGAAGAGAATCAGACACCAGACAAGTGAGATTCCAATCCACACGGCTTCGACCTTGTCGATCGGTTGATGCCACCAGATTTTTTGTGAGGGAGGTGTGATTGCCATTTTGTTTCTTTCCCCTTTCTCAACCCTTATTGGGCAACCGGAATCATGACGATTTCAATAATGCCCCAGATTGTATAGAACACTGTGGGCATCAGGACTCCCAGCAAGAGGAGAAGAATAGGATTGTCCAGCAGACGTTGCATGGCTGGGATCTCCTCTTCCGAGCCGGCGCCCGGGTTGTCCGTGTTTTGCATGTTTGCCTCCCTCGTTTCATTTCGTATGTGTGTGCTGATTTAGGATTAGGTCGATACGCATAGTATATTATATGGACACTGCTGCTAAAAAAATTGACATGGGTCAATTGCCCTGTCTTTTTTGTCGTAACTTGGGTCAAACGCCACAGTATATTGTGTTTTAGCATGACAGAAAGCCGGCCTTATAACACAATAAACAAGAGCAATTACGGTCGGCGACCGACCGTTCAACCAAAAGGCGACCCTGTCCAACAGCGGGATCATAACCGGACTCGAAACGGTTTTCCAGGGGGGGAGAGCAAGGCAGACAGAAGATTATCAGAATGAAGAATAATCAGCCTGATCCAACCTCACTCCCGATCAAGGCTTCCACCACCGCACACCAGCCATTGGCAATGTTTTCAGTGTTGTAGCCGCCACCGCCCACAGCCATTACCCGCCCATGACCGATTTTTTCAGCGATCCGACAGAGGCTGGCTGCGGCATGGGCATGGGCTGCCGGGGAAAAACGCATGTGGGTGATAGGGTCGCCAGCGATGGAATCCGCACCACACTGAAGCAGAAAAAATTCTGGCTGGGCCTCTTCCAGGTATCGTTCCACCTTGGGCCACTCTTGAAAAAAAACCGAGTCGTCAGCATCAGGTGGCAGGGGAATGTTGAGCTTGGTCCCCTGGGCAGCCCCCTGGCCGGTCTCATAGGCGTGGCCGGTACCGGGGTAGAGAAAGCGACCATCCGCGTGGAGGTCGGCAAAGATCAGGTCGGGATCGGATTCAAAGGCATAAAAAACCCCGTCCCCGTGGTGGGCGTCGATATCAATATAGGCCACTCGCCGAATATCGTGACGCTCTCTCAAAGCGGCAATGGTGACACCGCAGTCGTTGAAAACACAAAACCCTCCCGCTCGTTCCGGGCGGGCGTGGTGGAGACCGGCAATGGGGATAAACGCCCGCCGACAGGTTCCAGACAGAATGGATTCCATGGCATCCAGGGCAGAGCCGACCACATGGGCCGTGGCTTCATAGACCCCCTGAAAGGCCGGGGTGTCGCCATAATCCAAAAAGCCGTCGCCGGTGAGGGACTGGCGACGCACTTGATCCACATATTCGGGCGTGTGAAAGAGTTCGATGATATCCTGAAGAGCCATGACCGGATCGCATACCTTGACCCGGTTGGGGATGCCGCGGCGGATGGCTTCATCCCAAAAAGCACCCATGCGATGGGGGCCGAAGGGATGACCGTTACCAAAACCGTAGCGGGCGATCTCCTCTCCCACATAGACGCGAACCGTATCATTCATGGCTGATTGTCGGTCAACGAATCATGACCACCTTCTGATAGAGACCGCCGAAATAGGTGACCTTGTCGACACTTTGCAGCTCGACGCCATCAGGTACCCACTCGGTGATTTCGTGATTCCAAACATCCATGGCAAACGGTTCCAGAGACTTCAGAATCGGCACCATGAGGTAACGGAACGGACTCGTTCCTTTGGGGCGATGATAATCGACAAAGATGATCTTGCCACCGGGACGGGTCACCCGCAGGGCTTCGGATATGCTCTTGACCCGGGCGGCGGTGGGTTGTTCGTGGAGCAGAAAAAAGAGCACCACCTGATCGAAGGTGCCATCTTCGAATTCCAGTTGAGTGGAATCCTGGTGGTTGAGAAAAATATTGCGGGAGCCCTGAATTTTGCAGCTCAGATTTTTAAGCTGTACCGGGGCGACATCCACTACATCCAGGCGTCCATCCCGACCCAGGCACTGGCCCAGAAGCGGTGTGAAGTCACCGTAGACACAGGCTACCTGCAAGGTGCGTCCAGAGGCCCGTTCTTTGGCTTCAGTCAGGGCTGCGTCCCTCAGACGGGAATAGTTGCCCCATAAAATCAGGTTGACGAGCCACTGCCGCTCAAAAAAACGAACCCCTTTCGGGTGCAAATAGGCCCACCAATAGGTCTGTTCCAGATAGTCGGGAACACCAAGCTCTGGAGAGATCCGGATAGTCGGAAAGCCTGGCTCCGTCGTGCCGTCGGACTCCTTGTTCACAGGAGCGTAAGAGGCGGACGAATCAACCGTGGTGAGTTTATCCATAGAGGTAACCCCGTTTCCATTTTAGTGCCGAAATTCCATCCATGAATTCCAGGGAAAAAAGCCGAACCACGGTAATGGAGTTGATTGGACGTCACAAGTGAAAATGTGCCACAAACAAAGGCTGATGGCGGGAATAATACGCCTTATTTAGCCGTTTTTGTATGGATAAAACGCGACTTGCAATAATTATTGGACCTGATAATGCCCCGGAGAAAAGGGGGATTCACCCCTGTTTTTTGTCAAAAAGGGGTGTTCTTCTTTTGATGATTGGGTATTTCAAGGTGAGGGTAGGGATGAGGCTTGGAAGAGAGAGAAGGGCAAAAGAGGCGCTTGATAGGCGCTGAAAAAGATAAAAAAAGCCTGCCATCAACCCCGCTCTTGGCCCCCGGCCTGCCAACCCTCATCCAAAATCCCGATCCCTGTGATAGGGGACGACAATTCGTCAGAAGTTGGCCCATGACGGTCCAAAACAGGTGGTTGACGGCAGGCTCCGGATAGCTGATCCGTCCGCCTTCATCCAAAGGGCTTATTTGCCCGCCGCTTCCTTGGCAAACATACCGACGGCCTTGTTCATGTTTTTGAGCAGGGGCAGGTTGGTGTTGGCCAGTTTTTTGAGCTTATCGGCGGAAAAGGAAGTGGTTTTGGGGTCAGCTCCTTCAGCCACGACCGGTTTGAAATCATCCCACAGGCCCTGCACCACGCCCAGCTGACCGCGAATCTCCTGATTTTTGGTTCCAGGCAGATCCAGAGTGGAATCACCATCCTGGAGTCCCTTAAGGGTCCGCTCAAAGAGGGAATAGGTTTCCAGCAGGTTGAGCTTGTTGTTTTCCGTCTCATGGCCGTAGGCCACCATGAGATATTCCTTGCTCATTTTTTGGGTGAGCATCCGCTGCTTACCCGCCAGGTTGATGGTGACAGCCAAGCTCGGGTCGGCTTTGAGACCGGCTTTGGCGGCATCTTTTTCATAGAGCTTGACGCACTTGTTCATGTTTTTGAGCAGAGGGAGATTTTGGGCGGCGATGGCGGCTACCTGATCCTTGGAGACGGTGCCGGAGCTGATGATTTCTTGAACAGGCTTGTTGAACTCTTTCCAGAGCTTTTCAACTTTGCCCAACTGCTTGAGAATGCGCTTGCTCTCAGTGGGAGGAAGCTTGAGTTCAGCGCTGCCATCACGGAGCCCCTTCAGGGTTTTGTCAAACAGGTCGGCCGTGCCCTTGAGGTTTTTGAGGTTGGCATCGGTATCCACTCCCAACGCCACCAGCATCACCTCCTTGCTCATTTTTTGGGTCAGCATCCGCTGCTTGCCCGAGAGGTTGAGAACGGTGCCGTACTGAGCTGCTGTGGGGCCTCCGGCCTGGGAAACAGCAGGCAGAAGCAGGAGGGTGGTCAGGAAGAGCGCGACCAAGGTCACGATCCGGCTGGTGGGGAATGGCTTTGCTACCATAATAAATGCTCCCTTCTTTGGGTGATGGAACGGACCCTCAGGCCCGAATAGACAAACAGTTTCCCCTCTTTGGATGGTTCCCAGAGCCACACCCTTCCCAGGAGGTTTCCCGTGGCCTGCTTCCAGCCGCCGCAACGCTTTTTCAAGCGGAATAAACGGATTGATTCAGCACCTGGGCGTTTTTGTTCCCAAGGTGAATAAAACAGGAGATGATTTTAAGCCAATCACACCCTTGTGCTTTTCTGGTCAGTGGTGTCAGGGGGTGGCTGGGATCTCCTTAAAAACTTTTGAATTCAGCGTCATCCCTACCATCATCCCTACCACTGCTCCCATCATCCTGCCACTCATCTTCAGGTGGTGGGCGTTGTGCGGGTGTATCCGGCTGGTCGAGGGGAACGGGTAAAAAATCGGCGTCGGTATCACCTCCCCCTTGGGCCTGGGCAAAGGGAATCAACCCTTCGGCTTTCAGGTCTTCCATCTCCCCAAAGCAGTCCACGCAGAAGAGATCCACGGTCTCTTTGAGGCGGGAGGATTGGTCGGCCAGTTCATTGCCGGTGTTGGCCATGGAATCGGAGGCGATGGTGTTTTTCTGAATCACCTGATCCAGCTCCTGAAGGGCCTTGTTGATCTGCTGAGTTCCGGTATTTTGTTCGCTGCTGGCCGCAGCAATCTCTTGCACCAATCCCGAGGTTTTTTGGATATCCGGGACCAGTTCCGCCAGTTGCGTGCCTGCTGTTTCGGCGATATTGACGCTGGAGGCGGAGAGCTGGGTGATCTCTCCGGCGGCCACCTGACTGCGTTCGGCAAGCTTGCGCACTTCCGCAGCGACCACAGCGAACCCTTTGCCGTGTTCCCCGGCCCGGGCGGCCTCAATGGCGGCGTTCAAGGCGAGGAGATTGGTTTGGCGGGCGATCTCTTCAATGATGGAAATCTTGCCAGCGATCTCCTTCATCGCATCCACGGCTTTAGCCACGGCTTCACCACAGGATTCGGCGGATTTGGCAGCCTTGGCGGCGATCACTTCAGTCTGCTGGGCGTTGTCGGTGTTGTGTCGAATGGAGTCGCTCATCTCCTCCATGGCTGAGGAGGTCTCTTCCACTGAGGCGGACTGTTGGGAGGCATCCTTGAGGATTCCCTGGGCAGCCGTTTGCACCTCAAAGCTTCCCTGGACGACGGGGGTGGAGGCTTGGGAGACGTTGCGGATGATGTCGCGGATTCTGCCCACAGCGGAGTTGAGGCTGCGAGCCATGTGACCGATTTCATCCTGGCGGCCTTCCATATCCAAGACATAGGTAAAATTGCCTTCCCCCAGCACCTTGGCAAAGGTGACCGACTGTTCCAGGGGTTTGGTAATCATTCGGGCAAAAAGCAGGGCAGTGCCGAGGATGATCAGGATGAACACCCCCAGGATCGAGGCGATGATGTTGCGATTGTTGCCGATGGTTGCGCCGAAGCCGCTGGAGAGATCCTGAATTTGGGTGTTGGCCTGGCTCATCTCCTGGCTGAGTGCCTTGCCTTCATTCAGCTCTGAGGAGAGATTTTTCAGGCCATCCACTTCCAGGGCGATCCCTTCGGTGAATGATTTCATCTCCTTGACGGCTGCGGAGAGACCGATCAACGCCTCCCGTTTCATCCCCTCCTGGACATCGCTTACCTCGTCGGCGATCTCCTCCATCATTTCTTGGGGTTCCCCCTCGGGAAGCTCATCATAGAACTCTTCGACCGTCTCGGTCAGCTCGGTGAGGGTTTCGGAAAGATTTTTGATTTTCCGCTCGGTAATTTTCAACCGCTGATTGGTCTGGGTGATCCCTTCGGCAATATTGGCAAACCGAATCGACGTTTCCGAAAGTCCGCTGTCTGCTGCGCTGATACGGCTTTCGGCCTGTTGGGCATTTTGTACTCCGCTGGCCGCTTGGTTGAGAATCATCTCAAAGCCGGCATCCAGGCGGTTGAAAAAATAGACGGTAAGTGCCAGAACGAGTCCCAGTAGCAGGCTCATCAGCACTCCGTTGCCAATGAGTTTGTGCTTGATGGTCATAATTGATCCCCAGAGGAGCTGAGCGGCTGGAAGGGTGGTGGTGAGGCCCTTCTTCTGTTTTGTTTTTGAGGCCACCAAAATGAATGCCTCAACCGCTAGAGTGCTACAATCTAGACCACCAGCCAAGCCCAATAATTTGATCGGGGTTAATTTTTATGACAACGTGACAATTATCTCAATCACTCCTCTTGAAAGGATACCGCTTCAGCCATCTTCCCAGCTGTTTCCAGGCCGCTTTTTGATATCATTCCTTCCAGACAGGGTTTCGTTATTTCATGGATCCGGATTTTTTTTCAACCTGAATCCGCCCAAGCTACCCTCTTCCAAACCCACCCCCTTTTCCTGGCTCCTCTCTTTCGATACCCTCCCTCCTAAACATCAAGCTGATTTGGACAGGATGCTCCGACGATATGTTTACCAAGGGTTATCTCACCATCCCTGATCTTCTCACCCGGGAGAGCGAAACGCTTTTGATCGACACCCGGGGGGTCGAGGATTTTGAACCGGCCATTCCCGGCTCCAAAACCATCTATATCCTGAAATTATTGGATCGGGTGAAGGAGTTTGAGAAGCGCTATGATCAGGTGCTCCGAAATCGAATGCTGCTCCTCTACTGTAGCAACGAAAATGGCAGCAAAATGGTCCGGGATAAATTTTCCCGGCGCTATGAAGTCCGCTATCTCAAGGGGGGGATGGTGGGTTATCTGGAGGCCGTCACCCGGCTGTTGGGGGAGCATCCCTATGAGAACCCCCAAACCCGGGAGGAGACACAGCTCAAACTTCTCCAGGCCCTCACCAACCGAAAAACCCCCTTCAAAACCTTTCGCAACATTGCCACCCATCTCATCCGATCCAACCCCGGCTTTTTAAAATCATAGGGTTGCACGATGGGGCCTCCTTTGCGGCCTGATGTTTTTGCTTCGGGGAGGGGTTATCCCCGGCAGCTGCCTGAGTTGCTGGGAAAGGCGATGACGCCGGGTATCGACCGGCCATCTGCCAGAACCCCTTTGACCACCACTTGGGATCCCTGCATCACATAGTGGGCTTCGATATGACGGGATTTGGAAAAAGAGTCCCCCACCAAAGCTGATAATCCTCCCAGCAGAGCTGCATCAAAAATTCGCGGAAAGATTCGCACCACTCTCCCCGCTGAAATCCCGTGGCGGTTGCGGATTGTCCGGGCTTCGGAGCGCTCCCCAGGTGCCAGCCCGTTGAGGGATTGGCGGATAAAGGCGCTGTAGCGGTCCGGATCGATCTGCCAGGGGGTGCCCGATGTCGAGCCTTGTTTGGTATAGAGCCCGCTGCCGGTCATCACCGCGATGCGCATGCCGTAGCAGCGGCCCAGTATCTGCCCCAGACGTTCTTTTTGGGTGGAGCTGTTGGGCCAGGCGATCTCGATGGCGGGTCCGGAACCGTGTTCCAGGAGTCGCAACAGGGTGCGTCCAGCGACTGTTTCAGCTGAGCGGTGGGTCACCTGAATGGTTCGGGTGGGGGGGGATGGGGTCGGTTTTGGCGGTGAGGAGTGCACCTCTCTGGGTTGAACGGGTGTGAGGGGCTTGAGGGGCTGGGTAGTTGGGGTGGTGTCGGCCCGGGTAGCGGCTGATTTCCGAGGAGCAAGGGGCTCCCGTTCTTTTAATGCTGGTGGGGTTGATGGCGTGGATTTTACCTTTAGAGGGGTGAGGGGTGCCCTCTGATAGGGTGGCGGGGGCTCTTGGGTTGCCAATGGTTTTTTTGCAGCAGCCAGGGGGGTGATGGTGCTGGTGGTGGCGGTCGTGGGGGTGGGGATCTCCTCCCGGGGTTTCAAGGCGGTGATCTCCAGGTGTTTTTCTGCTTTGAGGCTCACCTTGGCTTGGCGCGGCTTGAGGGGGGCGATTTTTTCCACGGTAGCGGTTTGGGTTTCAGGGGTAGCAGCCCTTTCGGTTGCACGCAGGGGTTGGATCTCCTGCACCGGTGGCGAGGCTGGCTCCGAAGGCTTGGGAGCATCCAGGGTGGCGGCATTGGCTCGGCTTGGCTGGGCGTGATCAATCGGCTTGGCACGTTCAGCCGGGGGAGGGGGAAGAGAGACCATCTCCATGCGGGCGGGATCCATCATTGGATTTGGGGTGGATTCCTGCTGGCGTGTGGCGCTGGGCTCCAGGGTGGCTGGGGGGGTGATATTCTTCGCGGGCTCTGTCACCGAAGGGGTGGGCTCTGCTATTGGCTCGGGCCGTTTTGGCGCAGTTTGGGATTGAATCAGGATCATCAGACCGATCAGCAATGGAGCCAGGGGGGCCAGACGATTGATCATGGGGGTGGCGGTCATGGCTTGCTCGCTCCAGGGTGAATGAATGGTCGTGATGTGATCAGGAGGAATTCTCTAAGGAGATCATGAGAGGCCGAAGGGGATTCCTCCTATGTAATGGGTGCGCTTTGGGAAACCGTGAGAAAAAAGCATTGAAGACTTACTCAATGGTATTTTTCAGATAGAGCAGCTCCATCTCCTGAGCCAGGGCATAAAGCTCCTGACGCCGCTCCCGGGGGGTCATGAAACTTTCCCCTTCAGCGATGCCGATCACGGGCTGGGTGGGGGTGGGAGAGACATATTCAGCGATCACCCCATTGTCAGCAATCAACTGTTCAACCTCCCTTTCCCCCAGCACTTCCGCCCGGCGTTGGGTCACCGCCGGATCCATATCGTCCATGGGCAAGGCGGCCTTGGCGGTGGGAGGAGGGCGACGGGTACGGGGTTGGCTTCGAGGTTGAGTGCGGGGCTTGGCGCGGATTTGGGGCGTGGGCGTGGGGATGGCTTCCGCTTCCATCAGCGCCGGGCTCTCTTCTTGCGTCTCATCAGTCAGGGCTGTTTCTTCCACCATTGTCGGTTTGGGATCAGCCATCCCACCATGGGATTCTTTGCTGGAGAGAGGCTCGCCAAAACCCTCGGTCGGTTTGGTCAGCGTACGGGAATAGGCCGGGTTTCCAGCCAGCACCGGCTGGGGCGTGACATCCCGCTCTTCAAAGTGATGGGGGGTCGCTTCAGGCTCTTGCCCCTGATCAAAACTTGAGAAAGCATCTCCGGAGTTAGTTTGATCTGCTTCGGGGAAGGTGCGAGAGAGATTTTCCAGCACCTCCTGCTCGACACTTTCAGCCATTTTTTGGACCTGGGTCACGGTGGCTTTGGCTTGATCGGGGCGACCGGTCATCTCTGGATGGTTGGTGAAGAGATAAAAAATGGCATAGCCGACGATGGCGTTGAAGAGAATGAATCTCATGAGAGTTCCCCTTGCCGGGCTTCTTGGGGCACCCGGAAGTGTCGTTGATTATGGGCGTGGGTGACCATCAGCAAGGCTCGGAGTACCGCTGAGACCGGTAGTCCCACCACGGTGGTCATGAAGGCCATGGAAAAATGATCGGTCAGCTCCGAGATGATCCCCTGAACGGTTTGAGGGGTGAGTTCCTGCCCCGCCAGGGAGCCGATACCGAGGCTGATGCCGAGCAGGGTATAGGTCAGCGCCAGGGTGGTGATGCCGTTGGCCGCCTGCAATCCCGCTTCCACCCACACCTGATCGTTACGCGCCTCTTCACTCGTGGGCAAAATCCGCACCCAGCAAAAGAGGGTGATGAAGATCAGGGTGGCCATCAGCACGATAAACAGGGAGCCGAATACCCGCTGCAACCAGCCGGTGATTTCTGCCACCCCCATGGAGGAGACCATGGTCGTTGCGGCCAGGAGCACGATGCCCCCTCCCAGGAGATAGCTCAGGGTGGCGCTTCCGGTGTGCAGGGTCTTCAGGGTTTGGGGTTGCAGTGGCAGGCGCATTACCGTCTCCCGGAGCGGGCGTTCATGATGGCGTGGCTGGAGAGGCCCAGCTGCTCCATCCAGTGGTCGATGATCAGCCGATCCTTTTCCAGAGCGGCGTGAACCAGAAAGGTGAGATCATAATTTTCAAAGGCGGTGCGTACTGTCGGCGTGCTGGCGCTGGCGGCACCTTTATCCCGCCACACCAGCCGCTCCAAGCTCGCCAGGCGTCGGGCTGATTCATCCGCCTTGTCCCGACGCTCCTGGGCGGTCATATCCGGGGCGAGCCAGGTGGTGATCAACATCGACCGTTCCCGCTCCATGTTTTCCAGAGTACCGGATTTTGCAGGGGTGGCGGTGGTGATGAATCCCATTGCCAGGAAGGCTGCGATCAATAAATGTCGTTTGCTTTTCATGGTTCGATTCCTTGTCCTGTCCGGTCTGAGAAGGGCTCGCTGAAGGAGCTTTCCCTACTGACGGTTTTAATGATCAGTGGCTGATGAAGAGATCCACCATGGAGGTGACACTTTCCGATTCGATGACATCGCTGTCGGCGAATTCGGCATCGTTGACCTCTTCGGCCAGGGACATGGCATCCAGTGCCACGAGTTTGGCCATGTAGCCGAGAATGGTCTCTTCCTGATCCACCAGGGCATTTTCGGTTTCGCTGTCGGCGATCAGCTGACGGAGATAGCCTTTTTTATCCATCCCCTGACCGTTGATGTCGCTCTCGGAGCCCATGGGGTGGTCGTTGATGGCGGTGACCAGGCGTTCGATGGCGGTTATGTTTTTTTGATATTCCCGACCATAGCGCCCCTGTTCGGCTTGTGGGTTGGGGCCAAACAGCTTGAGGTCCACTTTGGTGACCGAATTTTCAAACCGCTCCCGGACCTCTTTTTGCCGCTCGGCGATGTCAAACCCGATTTCGCCATTTTGGTTCGCCTTGCGGTTGACCTTTTTCAGGACATCCTCATAGACGCGGATGGCGGTTCGGACCCGCTTGCGGCGTAGATCCAGGCGGCTGTTCATCATGCCCAGAAAGGCCCGTTTTTCCGCCAGGAGTTGATGTTTGAGTTCGGTGCGAACCTCCCCCTCGGACTGCTCGACGGCGGCTTTGAGGTCGTTCAGGGTTTGGTTTTTCAGCCTGATCTGGGAATCCATGTCGCTGATGGCCAGGGCCAGCTTGGAGCCGCTGAAATCCTGATCCACCGCCTTTTTGAGATAATTGGCCGGGAGCTTGATCAGACGTTCGCTCAGGTTTGGCCGCCAACTCGATTCATTGAGTGGCTTGTTGCTGGCGGCAGCTGGTGTGGCCTGGCAGAGAGTCAGGCTCAACAAGGCGGCGGCTGCCAGGCGTGTCAGAGGCCGATGGAAACGGTCCCCGGTAGTGGCGTTCTTCATGGTGATGCCCTTTCCTTCGGCTGGGGGTCAGTTCCGGGACCAGTAGTCCACCCGACGGATTTCGTCTTTCAACGGCTCCGGGGCGTTCAACAGGGTATAGTTGGGAAACTCATTGGGTTTGGTCTGGCTGATGAGGATTTTCATGCTGTCGGTGAAGGAGGAGCCGTCGGTAAAGTAAAGATCATTACCGTCGAAGGCCTCTTCAAAGCGCTGCACATTGGCGGCGGCGGTGGCCAGATCCCCCCCCTTGATATAGTTGACGATACCCAGCGCATAGGCCCGCATGCGCTCTTCCTGGCTCAAACCCGCCACCTGGGGCCCCAAATCCGCTTCACACCGCTCCAGCAGTCGGGCACTGGCCAGCCAGCGGGCCTGGGAGCCGGTGGTTCGGGCTTGGCTATCCAGATCAAGGGCCTGATCCCGGCAATCCCGGAACGACTGCATCGCCCCGATTTCGGCAAAGCGGGCTTGTCGATAGCCGATCCCTTCCGGGGGAGATTCAGCCAGCAGATTGGCGTTGCATCCGGTCAACACCATCAAAGCCGCAGCCATGAGCGTACGGCGACCCCAGTGATGGGGGGAAAAACGGGTTTTGGTTGTCTTGTTCATTCCAGCCTCCTTTGGTGATTCGTTAGGGAGGGCTATGAAAGGGGTGGGGCGTTTTTTTGCGAAGGAAGCCGAAAAAAAGTGGGAGAGGAGAAAAAAATGGGTTTGGGTGATCAGAAATTTCCAAATGATGGCAGGGTGTTAGGGTTTTTGGAATAGCATGGCAAAGGGATGAACCTGTAGGATGCGGTGAGCAACGCGAACCGCATCAATTAAGACGGATGTGCCATTCTAATCTGGAATGAGTATAAAGATATGGCTTGGTTCCAGGGAGGAAAATAGGGGGACAACATCAGCCCAGTAGAATCAGCCCAGCAGAAAACTGGCAATAACCTTACGGCCAGATGGGGCGGGGAGGGGGGCGCTCCTGCTGACGCCGGGGAGGACGGTTGTTGCCTCGGGGGCGGTTGAAGGCTGGATCCCTGGAGGGGGGATCGAAGTGGGAGTGGTTGCGACCATATTCTGAGCTGAAATCAGGCTCCGGGGTGGGTTCGGGGGTGATATGGATGTGCAAGGGGGCCTCCTCCCCATCCTCTCCATCCTGCCAATCCCCATCGTGATCATCCTCTTCCCAGCCATCCTCATCACCGCTCCCCCAGTCGTTGTGGTCGTCCCACCCGCCAGCATCATCACCAGGCCATGCACCCTCGTTTTCCACTTCCGGATCCAACAAAGCCATGGCCGAGGTCTCTTCATTTTCCGGATCGAAACGGTCTGAATAAACCGATGCAGCACGCTTCAGATCTGTTTCGGGGTCGAAGCCGTTGGCCGTGGCATAGACCATATAAGCCCTCTCCAGATAGGACTCCGCATCTCCAAATCGCTGCTCATCCTGGGCCTTTTCAGCCATGGCGATATAACGATCCACTATTTGGGCCATGCCCAGCTTGGCAGTCGCTTGGTTGGGATCCAGGGCCAACACCTCCTGGAAACGGTCGAAGGCGCTGCCCCCGACCGGCTTGGTCAAGCGCTTGGCAGCCATATCCGCTTCGGCTTGGCTGAGGAGTTGGGCGATTTGTTGAGCGGGCTTAAGGGTAGCGCCAGAGACTGGTTCAGGGAGTAGAATCACAGCTTGGCTGGATGACTCCGGTGAGTCTGGTGGGGCTATCTCAATTGGTGCAATGGCTGCTGCAATGGCCGCCAGATTGGTTGGGCTCGTTTGTTCCGAAGGGAGAGGGGCAGGTGTTGATGGTTCTGTTTGTTGGGAGGCTGTGGTAACGGTTTCAGCTGACTCTTCTGCCTGCCTGTTCGGGGATTGGGCAGGAGGATTTTCGGTAGCTGTCACCGGTTGGGGTTCAGGCAGGGTGTTGGCCGGGGGTGGGGGCAGCGTGGATTTGGCCAGGGCCATCGAAGGGGGCTCTATCGTCAGGGTGTGGGGGGCCCAGACAATGGTGACCCCTGCCTTTTCAGCTTGAGCGCGAATGTCATTCCAGCCGGGGGTGCCGGGTTGGATGTCGTTTTGGCGCATCTCTCCAGAAAGCCACTCCAGCACTTCGGTGACGGGTTGATGGGCTGCGGCCACCAAAATGGCTTGGGATTTGGTTTGGGCATCTTCAACAGGAGGTGACAACGCCAGGGGGAGAGTAGCTTCCTCTTGGTTGGCAATCAGCTGATCAGCGGAAAAGTGGGGGGGATCAAGCTGACTGGCAGCCTCTGCAACCTCTCCAAAGAGCCCCACCCGCAGATGCACGGGCGCTCCGGATTGGCTGACCTGATAGGTGATGCCGCAGAGCCCTGCCTGGGGGGAGTCCTGAAAGCGCCCCGCTTCGGTCACCCCGATGGGATGTTGTTGGGTTTTCTCCAAAGAATCCGGGCAGGGATTGTCGGGGGAAATGCGCTTTTCGGTGGCGGTCAATGCCAAACGATTGGGTTGGGGGCGAAATCGAGCGAGAACAGTTTGATAGCTCGTCAAAAGCAGCTGGCAGGATTGGCAGGAGCCCTGCTCTACACTCTTGAAAGCAGCCTGAAGCGTAAGGAATTGCCCGGAGCGGCGCAGGCTTTCCCATTCCCCCACTCCTCCCATCCAGGAAGCTCCGGAGAGGGTGGCCAGCACCGCCATCCAAGCAGCTGCCTTCCATAATCCCAGTTTTTGTCCAGTCGCCGGGATTTTATTCGGCGTGTCGATATCAGCAGAAGGGCTTGGTGGCTGGATCGGGGGTGGTGGACTCTGGGAAGCCTTCTCCAGGGGCTCGGAGATTCCAGAAAGAGTTTCGTCACCCTCAAAAATCGGTTCGGTTCGTTGTGAAAGGAATGCGTTGGCATCTGTAAGCGCCTGACTCGATTCGGCCAGCGGTTCGATGGTCTCATCCAGAGGGCCGTTGGCCGCGGCTGCGGGGGTGGTGGCGAGTAGAGAAGCGGGCAACACCCCAGCCGCTACCGTAGGAGCTACCGAAGGCGCTTCCCCCGGCAAGGTCATATCCAGCACGCCCAACGCTTCGGATACGTGGTTGACGCCCACCACCTGATCCCGGCCAACCCCCATCTCAGCCAATAGATTCCAGTCGAGTTCCCGGGCATTGGCTTCCGGCAGGATCAACAGGCTTTGGATGCCGGTTTCCTGCCACTCCTGGAAGAGTTGCCGGGAGGCGGCGAGTTTTTCCGGGATATGGCTGACCGGGCGTACTTCCAGATCCCGATCCACCTCACCGCTCATCCAGACAGCTCGCTGAGCGCTCTCCCGGGGGCTGGCCAGAAGCTTTTTTTCATGCAGGGCGTGGGCGGTGAAAATTCCCAACTGCCAGCTGGCTCCCCCGGTGATGCGGGTGGTGAGATCCACCCGAAAGGTGGGGTGACCGAACTGTTTTTCGATGATTCCCGTAGGCTTGCGGACAAAGGCATCATATCCACCACTGATGGGCAGGGCTTCCGTGGTGCGGTTGAGGCACACCACCGAGCGGACCAGGGGATCCTCTTCGGCAATGCGCTCCACCTGGGAGGGGCCGTCCGTAGTGGGGATATGGACCTGGGTCGGTTTCAATGGAGAAAAATCTCCGTTTCTATTCGCCGTATGGCTTGCACCAGGGGCGAGTCGCTATCGGCCAGCAGCTGCACCACCCCCCCCAACGCTTCGGGCAGGGCTTGTTTGATCACCCCCAGCTCCGGGTGAATCAGGGTGATCGATTCCGGGTGGCGCAAAATGTGTTCCTCCAGGTGGATCAGGATATAGACTTGGCTCGATTCCACCCGGGAAGATTTGATCTCAATGACAAATCCTTTTTCCTTGCGCTTCGTCAATTCTCCCAGGGAGCTGGCAGCTGCCACACTGGGAAAATGACACACGGCTCGTTTTTGCAACAGTCGTTTCAGATCTTCCCGCAGGCGAGGGTTTTGCAGCAGCATCCGCGCCATTTTGGCATTTGGCCTGACTGTGGGAGTGGCCGCCAGCCGGTAGAGTTCCTGGAAAGTGACGGTTTCGTCACTGGCTGACTCCAGAGCCTGGCGGAGGTGATCCCTGTTGGAGAGGGCATCGAAGGCCCGCGTGAGCGCCGGATGACGATGAGAAGGCTCGGCTTGTCGGGCGTTGTTCATGAAGCGTCTCCGTATAGTAGGTGAAACTGGGCGCGAAAAAGTTTCAAATCATTTTTGAAGGGGGTTTCCCAACCCGATTGGGCCAGTTTTTGTAGCCGGTCGAGAAATTCACCCAGGGTGCGGTCGAGATCATTCAAGGCGGCAAGCCCTTGGGTAAATCCCTCAACCCGATCGGGTTGGTTCATCCCCGCCCCATCAAACCCCTGCCGGTTGAGGCTGCCGAAGGCTTTTTTGGCTGCAGAAGCCAGCTGGGCAGGCTCTTTTCCCACCTTATCCGTTTGGTCGAGAATGCTGAGAAAACGATTAACCACAAAAACCTGCCCTGAGGATTCGCCATCGCGGTCGGTCAATCCAGAAAAATCAAGCGCCAGGCTCGACCAGTCAAAATCAGGCAGCAGGGGGAGCAGATGATCGATGGCAGCCGGGCTTCTGTTTTGAATCAGGACGTGCAGCCCGGCCAGGCGTACCTTTTGGAGCTGATCACGCAGTTTTTTCAGCCGCTGATGCCGCTCTTCATAGGATTCCACCGGGCCGGTATCGATCAACCGTTGGCGCTCATCCCCACTGATTTTGCGCCGCAGGGCTTGGGTCAGGCGGGATTGAACCTCTTTGAATACCCCATCCCGGATCACCGAGAGGGGCACTTGGCGGCTCGCTTCGGTGACCTCCAGAAGGGCGGATAAAAAATCGTGTTCCCGCTGGGTGAAAAATTTGATCTCATCAGCCGGGGCTTCGTTCAGTAGCTCCAAGGGGTTGGGACGGGAGGTGAGGCCATCCAGCCAGCGGTCGAGATTTTCGGTATCGGGCTCCACCTCCCCCAGTTCGTGGTTTTGACCGATGGCGTTGGCATGATCAAAACCCTGCCAGCTTTTGGCCCACACCAGGGATTGGATCAGGTTGGCGAAGGCTATGAAGACGGCATGGAAGGTCTTGAAATCTACTCCATCGTCACTTTTGGCGGTGGATTCACCCAGCCAAAAATCGACAATCGCCTGATCCGTTACCTCCTCCACAGCAAAATGCTCACCAGCAATCTCTTCCATGAAGGCTATGAGCCGGCGCAACTTGCGCTGATTTTGTGCCGAAGGGAGGTGCTCTCCCAGATAGGCGTAGAGCTTACGGGAGAGGGCGTCGGCGGTTTGGGAAACCCCTTTGCGGCTGGGGGGGGCGGAAAGCATTTTGCCAAACAGATCATCCAGCTCGCCATAGCCCAGAGCGGTCAATGAAAACTCCAACAGCGCCGAAAGCACCGGCATCCGCCCAAAGGTGACCGTAAAAGCGCCATCGGGGTAGGTCAGCGCCAAGCCGTTGGGGAGGAAGGTGACCTCAAGCCCTGGCGGGGTGTTGAACAATCGTGATGTCAAATAGTGCTTGAAGTGGCCGGGGCGGGCGGAACCGCTTTCCCAAAAGAGCCCTTCATAACGCGTTCCCCCTTCCACCAGCCGAGCGATTTGGATCAAATGGCCAAGTTCCAAAATGGCTGAGGCGTAGATGCGGCAGGTGATGAGTCGACCCAACTCCCGACAGGCAGCCGGGGTGAATTTGGGGCCGTCGGCAGCTTCCAGCTCTTCGATCCCCTTGAGCACGTTTCCCAGCTCTTGGGAGCGTCCGGATCGCAGCAGCAAGGATTCGGAGGAGGCAGCGTTCATGATTTATCGGCTCGCTGTGAGCAGCCGGCCCTGATAGCGACTTTGCAGAGAGCGTACTTTTTGTACGTATCTGCGGGTAGCGGGGATGATCCGTGCGTTGGGCAGATCCCCCACCCGTGAACCGCCATTATAATAGGATAGCGCCAAGTTCACACGACCCTTGTAACGTTTCAGTAGTCGCGCCATAAAATGCAGCCCCAGGCGAATATTGATGCGGGGGTTCCAAAGGTCATCCGGGTGGATGCCATATTCGCTGGTGGAGGTGGCGGGCATGATCTGCATCACCCCTCGGGCTCCCTTGTGGCTTTCGCATTTGGGATTGAAGTCCGACTCGGTTTGAGCCATGGCCAGCGCCAGAGAGACCGGCACCCCCATCTTGACCGCTTCCCGGGCCACCATATTCATGATGCGTTCCCGCTCCTTGTTGGCAGCTTCGGCCTGATTGAGGGGTGAAAAAATTCCCAGCAGGAGAAAGCCGGTCAGGATGATCTGGATGGTTTTGTTAGGCATGATCCGCTCCTTGTTTCACCCTGATCAGAAAAAATAGCGCCGGTGTGGGGGGGGAGGCGGGGGCCGACGGCGAAAACGTGGTCTCTTTGGTGGGGGCTCCCAGCGCTCTTCGTAGACCACGGGGATTTCCACTTCGTCGTCATAAGGGGCAATCCAGATCTGCAGCACCTCTTCCCAGTCGCCATCATCCCGAGAGTCACGCCGTTTGCGGGCCTGCCAGCCGGTTTCATCCTCATCGCCGCTAAAGTGCTCCCCATCCGCGTCATCATTCCCCTCGTCGGGATCGATCCATTCTTGTGAATGATCCTGATAGCGATCTTCTTCATCCGATCTGTCCCAGTCGTTGGTATCGTCAGAGCGACTGGCGAGGGTATTGGATGATTTGGAGGGAATGGGGGGATTGTCGGAAGCCCACCAGGTGTCGCTGATGCCTTGCATGCCCTTCCAGACCCGCTGCTGTTCCAGATAGCGCATCTCCCAGCGGAGTACGGATTGGACAAATTTTTCGGTCTCGGGGAGGGTGGCGGGATCGGCTGCGAGTTTCAGATCCTGGGATTCGGCATAATAGTCAGCCAGGGCCGCTTCCCGCTCTCCCTGGTGAAGCTCCAGGAGCTGCTTGAGCCGATCGATACCCAGCTCGACATTTTTTTGTGGATCCCAGAGAATTTCGTCATCCACCTGATAGTGACGCTGGGCGGTTTCCGGGCGAATCTGCATCACACCCCGGGCGCCGTTTTGGCTGACGGTTTTTTCCTGAAAGTCCGACTCCACCTTGGCGAGCGCCAATCCCAGCGCCGGGGGAAGACCAGCCCGATGAGCCTCTTCCACCACCATCCGTTTGATCTCCACCCGGCTGGCGGAATAGGCCGTGGCAGTGGTGAGCAGGAGGGCCATCATGCCCATCAAGAGAATAAACCCCAAACCCCTTGCCAGGGTGATCTGCTTCTGATCTCCATTCATTGTGATTTCTCCTTCAAAACAGCCAGCCACTCCGGGGTCAACGCCGAAACAATCAGATCTCCCACCGGCACCTGACTACGTACAGCCAGGGCTTCGGACATGGGAATCTCGGGATCCAGAGCCAACACCACCCGCTCTCCTTCGGCGGGAACAACCTGAGCCGGGTCCACCGGTTGCAGCTCTTTATCCATGAACTGTCCGCTGTGATAGATGATCATCCGATCGATGGGTTTGACCCCGGAGCGTGATTGATTGGCGGGAGAGGCTGAGGCCTGAGCCAAAGCCGCCCCATCAGCAACCGTACCGTTGCCAGCCCCCATGGAGACCAGAGTCAATATCATGATGCTGAAAAATCCCATGGCCAGTGCCAGGGCGATTTCAGTCATGGCGTTGTTGGAGTGGTCCATGTCCATTGCTTTCCTTCCAGATGGGTGTGACTCGTCAGATGGTGAGACTCGATGTTTGGGGCTATGGAAGGGGGTGGGGGATTTTTGGTTGCACAAAATCTTGCATTCAGCGTTAATAATAATTTGTTTAAGAAGTTAATTTTTTGTACTATAATCCAGGTTCTTTGGGATTGTTTTGTTGTTATGGAATTTGTCTTTGTTTGGGGAAAGTTCTGTCTGAAGGTGTTTTGCATTAGGCGTCTGCATGTTTTGAGAAAGTTACAACTAAAGATGCGGAGAGTGCCGTGAGCATTCTAAGTAGGTGCGAAGCTTTTATTCGGTGTTGCAAAAAATATTTTGGTTTATTGATGCGTCTTCTTTGTCAGGAGTGGTTGGAAATATCGTTTGCCAGAAAGTATGCGGACGCTATGTCAGATAAAGGTAACCGTATGGTAAGTAATTATAAACTAATTGAAAATCTTTTTAGGAAAGCATAAAAGTCTCTCTCTAAGCGCAGGACTGTCACATTTTAAAGGTTATAATTTTTCTGCGAATGGAGCTGTTCGTTCAAGCACGATATTGGCAACAAAAGCAATTGGCAGGTGATTGAAATCAAGTCATGATGTTTTTTTTGCTGAGATTTTTTTATCTTCTCTCCCAGGGGCTGTAGTAATGCAGGAAAGTGTTCTTGCAGTTGGTAGTCTGATGAGTGATCCTATCTCTCGATCTGCATTAGAGTATTCCGGTAAAAAGGAGTCTCTCTCACGTAGGCAGGATCCGATGATTCCACTGCCGATTGTTTATATATTTAATCCTGATGAAACCGGGCCTTCCCAAACGTGTGAGCGCTGTTTTGCTGAAAAACAATATAAATTTCATGTAAAGGAGTGGAATATGATGGTCAAGTTCTGGTTCCTGAATATAATGATCGTGGTTGGCTAAAGAAGATTACTTGCTCATCACAAAAATACCCAATATTTCATCAAGAGATGCTTTGAGAGACAAGGAAATAGTGATTATTGGTGGCGCGCATGGAACCGGAACGGAGGCGATTGAACTGTTGCTTGACGATAATGATGTTTGCATGATCTATATGTAGAGACTGTTGGAAGAAATTTTTTTTAAGTTTTGATTCCGATCATTGAAATTGATCATGGCTTGGATTATAGGGTAGATAATCTCACGGGTCTTAACAGTTAACCGCAGTCCAGAAATTCTTGAAGCCCATAAAGACATGCATGTATATCAGGCAACAAAAGAATCACTGCTTGGCACAAAAAGACCATCTGTAAAAAAACATGAATCTGAAAGTAATTGATGCAGCACGTTTTGAAAAGATTCTGGAAGGTGAGGAGTTTGTATGCTTTGAGTCTTCAACTGAAAAGAAAAATAAATGGCTGCACATGATAGTGTTGCAGAGAAATATGGTATTGCAGGGAAAGAATACAATAACTAAACTCTAGACGCCAAAAACAACCCATAAAATCATTTTCTAGAGATGGTAGAGTTAAAGAGAGAGGTTGGAAAGCTAGAAAAAAATGATGAATAATTAAAAGATGAAAACAGTATTCTCCAAGAGCTTTACGCTGGTGAAGTGGAAGAGCGAATCATAACGGAAATAGCATTACACAAGAATATGGCCATCAATGAGAAATATGAAAAAGTCATTAAATAGGCTGCGGAGGTGTAACCGCACTATGACTGTGGCTCTTTACGCTACAGTCTTGCCCACCATTTTAAAAAATAGAAGCGACACGGCAAAACGCCCCAACTAATATACAAAAGTTGGGGTGGTAGGAGTGACAGAGAATTATATTCACATAGTAACAAGAAAGTGAACACCCTGGATTCAAAGAGTGATACATTCCGAAACGAACTCAGCTACAAAGTGTTGTGAGTTATGGCAAAATGAGGACAGAGTCCTGAACCAAGCTTACGAAATCAAGGGAATAGCAAGAAAAATGAAAGAAGAGAAATCATCCAACAATGGTCAAACACAACTCACAGTTGATGCGGCATATGCACAGGCTATCGACCATTTTAACGCTGAACGTTATACCGAGTCAGACAAGCTATGCACAGCGATTATCCAAGTGGTTCCTGTCCACATTGATGCAATAAATTTATTAGGTGTTATTGCTCAAAAACTTGATCGCTACGACTTGGCTGTCGATCAGTTTCAAAAAGCTATAAACATTGATAATAACAGAGCATTATTATACTACAATTTAGGGGCTTCATATTATCAACTGGGACGAATTGAAGAGGCTATCAAAGCTCTGAATACAGCTTTGGAAAGGGAACCTGGAAACAGCCAAATAATTAATTTTTTAAACGGCATAATCAGCAAGCAATGCCCTGATATTGGAATCAGTAATCAACAATATATAGAACAGACCACGAAATTCAGTTTTGACGGCAAAGAAACCAACCTATATGCAATCTTATCATACTCACGCTCTAATAATGTGGATGCTTATTTGATTTTGGATGCTGCTTTCAAGCAAGACGTATTAATGGCTAAAGAAAAAAGTTTGCTTTGTGGGTTTGTTGGTTTCGTCAAAGGCAAATCTAAATTGATCAAATCTCAACTTTACCAAGATGTTTTTGCTGCATATATCATAGGAGATAATTTCAAAAAGACTTTTCTTGAATTTGGAGCTACAGATGGGGTGTCTTTATCGAATACTTATTTGTTAGACATGCATATGGGATGGGATGGTATATTATGTGAGCCCAGCCCGCAATGGCATTCAGGATTAAAGAATAATAGAGCAAAAACAAAAATATTAACAGACTGCATTTGGACAAAAACTGGAGAGACTCTTGATTTCTTTATGTCAGATGTGGGAGTTCTATCAACTCTAGATTCTTTTAAGTATAGCGATATAAATTCTATGCCTGGGAATGCTTCAGCTCGTAATAAGGTCGGGAAAAAAATAAAAGTAAAAACAATTTCTTTGAATGATGTTGTAAGCCAGTATTATGAAGGAGTGGCTCCATCATATATTTCAGTCGATACAGAGGGGAGTGAATTTGATATAATTAGCTCGTTTGATTTTACTAATTATCGTCCAATCGTTTGGACTGTTGAGCATAATTTCACAACGCATCAGAAAAAAATTGATGAAATCATGTTGAAGAATGGTTATAAGAGGGTGTTTGAAAATATTACCTCATTCGATGCATGGTATGTTGATCAAGAGCACTACAATTATCTAAATCTACCAAAAGACCTGCCGTAGCTGTCTGGTCGTGTGTTGGTATATAGATAGAATGCGATCAGAAAGAAATGGCTTGAGCGAATGTTGTCAATTTTCAGCGACTATACTCTTGTGGTGACTACCGATATTTGGTTGAAGCAACTCGAGTAGATTGACTTTGATCTGTAAACGCCGCAGAGTGTTGTATTGCACATGAAATTCTGTATAATACTCCCGCTTGGTTTTGCTTGTGTCTGAAGCAGTTGATCTGAAATTGTTTTGTTTTTAGAGTAGATGTGTAGGATGGATTTCTGGAAAGAAATTATCCGACAGATTTTTTTGTTCAAAATATTGTGAGTGGTTTTTTTGATGTGTGTATAGAAGTGCGTATTGTATACAGCAGAATGAAATGAGCTGACCATGGGCGGATGGGGTTGTCCACACGAAGTGAACGGGCTGTGCAACAAGCTCGATAAGATACCTTGCGAGCCGGGGATCGTTGGCTGTGTGCTGGCGGGGCGGTTTCTTTTTAGCGAGGCCGATAAAAATCGCTCCCCCAGGCAAAAGCGCAAGAGAGAGCAGTTTGATTCATCGGATTCCAAACGGAAAAAGAGACGGCGGGATTAATTTTGGTAGCCGTTTTTTCCCAGCCACTCTCCCAAATGCTCCTGGAGCTGGGCTTGCTGCTCAGAGGATAAAATGCGCTGCCAATCCCCAGGCTGATTGTCAGAAACGTGCCCCGATTGAAAGCCGGTCTCCAGATCAAAGGCTCTGACCGTTTTATCGGTGTTCGCAGTCAACTCCTGCTGATCGATCTTTTCCCCCCGTTCTATCCGCTCCTCAACACCGATTTCAGTTTGGTGAAACAGATCGGCTACCTTCTTTTTCTGAAAGCGGTTTTCGATCTCAGCGATAGCCTTCTTCCCCGGTGTCAATCCCAAAAATTGGGCGATAGTGGCGATGGCCTCTCTGGGTTGATCGGTGATGGTGGAATAGTCCAGGTGCAGAATGATGTTGGGGAGAAAACCGCGATAGTGATCCACGATGCCGGTCATTTCTTGAGCCGCTAGAAGCCCCCTGGCAAAATCACAGCCCATAAAATGCATGAAGGAAACCATGGCATCCCGGGGATCCCGGTGGGGGGTGATGAAGCGGGAGTAAGGGACGCCGGGATGAACGCGGGAGTGGCTTTTGGTCACGGCGACCGTGTTGTCGGGGCCATTTTGAATCACCTCATGGGCGGCATCGATCATCCCCTGATCATTTTGCGGCACCTGTTTGGGCACCACCTCCAAGCCCCCTTGTTGGAGTAGGGCACGGGTGACGTTAAAGGTCCACATGGAGCCACATCGGGGAATGCTCGCTACCCAAACACACCGGTAATCCATATTTGATTATCCCTTTGATCCGTAAGGTAAAATTTGGCTTAGCTGATGTTCATGAAGAAGGGCTGGCCTCTTATACCCCTGACCATGGAAGCTTGAGAGACGACTTTCACAGTTAAGCCCGAAGCCTGCCTGAATAAATCCATAAGTTTACGCTATTCCGGCCAAATGAACCATGGCTGGAGTTTTTTCGCACTTGAATCGACCGTTACCCCCGCCCCCCTTATCACGGGATCAAACCGGGAGAGGGGGGCACCAGAGGGCTTTGGGGCGTTGGTGTCGATTTTTCAACTCAAAGTTTTTCTGGGTAATTTTTTTTCCAGGCCATAAGGGGCAGGCATGATTCGCAAGGGCAAATAATCCTAAATCCGGCAGTTGGGCGTGTGTGGCTGGTGCAGGATATTGGTTCGCATAGTGAATTGGGAGAAATCGCCGTCACCTTATTGGTCACAAGATTTTCTCCCGGTTTGCTTGGTGGATCAAGAAGCTGGGACATGTGCGTACGCCCAACTGCCGGATTTAGGATAATCCCGTTCAGCCCCTTGAAAGCCCACCCCTCGAAAGTTGAGGCAAGCTTTCTCAAAAAAAAATCAAAACCCTTATGTCTGACTATATCATCGACGACCTCAAGCGTACCTTGGTTCGGTTGGCTTGGGGTAAGGGGGGGCAAATAGGCGGCTCAGCAGCGGGGCAGACGAAGCTTGGTTTCCACTGTAGTTTTAGTGTTTTTATCTGGGTGGAGGTTCTTTTCGTCTGATTCAGCCGTCCCAATTTTAGGGTTTCGGGAAGGAGGAGGGTAGATTGCTTGGCCACGGATGTTCTTTGGGATCGGGATTTTTGAATCGAGCTTGTTTTTCGAAAAACAGATGATCATTCTCAAGATCCGGCACGCCAGATAAAAGACCGCATCATCTGAACTGGATTTGATGTTTCGAGCTGTATGACGTGTGTTACGGAATGCGGAAAATGAATCACAAAACGCAATACTGGCAGTTCAGACAGCAGAACATAGAATCCGGCTATGCCACCAAGGGGCATAGAGTGTCCAGATGAAATGGTCGGTTTTTCAATGGTCGAAAGGCTTTTCAATACGCTCAGCTTATTTGCCCTGTTTAGCCGTTTTTATTCGCCACATCTCTTCGTAGGCCTCTTCCAGGCTTCGGGTCATGTCTTGTGGGTCACACAACGGGGATGCAGCCATCTGTTGACGAAGCGTTTGCCGTTCTTCACTGCTCCTGGGTCCCTGGGCTGCCATTTCAACCGCCAGCGCCATATAGGCCTCCAAATTTTCAGCGCACCACTCTGGATGTCCCACCGCCGACAACAGGCTCAGGCTCATGCGTTCGACAAAATGGTTTCCTGCCAGGGTCACCACCGGAACGCCCATCCACAAAGTATCCGCCGTAGTGGTGGCGCCGGTATAGGGAAAAGTATCCAGGGCGATATCTATTTCTGAATACATACCCATGTGGTCGTTGTAGGTGGGAACTTTGGCAACGATGCGAATCCGTTCCGGTTTGACCCCGTGGCGGGTGAAATTTTCCAGCATTTTCTTGGTCAGGTGTGGGTCGGAAAAATCATTACTTTTCATTAACAAACGGGATCCATTAACTCTAAGCAATATTTGGCTCCAGGCATCAAGTATCTTTGGCGTGATTTTGCTCATGTTGTTGAAGGATCCAAAAACTACGTTCCCATCCTTCCGGGGGCTTTGTACGGGCTTGGGCAGACCGGCACGGGGTTGATAGCACATATAACAACGTGGCAGACGATGAAGCGTCTCGGAAGCCCACTGCATGTCATCGTGGGGGTGGATGGCGGTATCGGTGATCCAGTAATCCATGTTTTTCAAACCGGTGGTGGCAAAATAGCCCAGATAGGTGGCTTGAATCGGGGCTGGCTTGTAAGTGAAAGCCACTAGGCGGTTGTCAGCTGAATGGCCAGCCAGATCAACCAGGATATCGATTTGGTCCTCATAGATGGTCCGGGCCAGTTGTTCGTTACTCAACCCGACCGTCGAACGCCAAGTGTCCACCCGTGATTGCAATTTATACGTTGTTGCATCTGGCTTGGGTACTTCGGCATAGGCAAATATTTCAAACCGATTCCGATCATGGTTTTGCAAGATGGGCTCGATAAAATAACTGACAGCATGGGTTCGAAAATCAGGGGATACATAGCCGATCCGCAAGCGGTTTTTCGTCTCTCTTCCGGCCAAGTCATGGGAGAAAATTTTTTCTCGACCGACTTTGCCATGGATTCGGTCCCATTTTGTGTGGCTGTCGATAATTTTTGTTGGATTGTCGATGTGAAGATAATTGAGCATAAACAGATAATAGTTATGATGTTTTGCAGAATTTGGCTGGCGTTCATGGCCTTTTTGATAACAGATGATTGCCTGTTCCGGTTGACCACAACTCGCAAGGGCACGACCGAGATTGTGTAAGGCTTGGGTATGGTCTGGATCGAGAGAGAGCGCATGTTTGAAATGAGTGACCGAGTCACTTAACATGCCGGTTTCCCAAAGAGCGATGCCTAGGTTGTTGAGTATATCCGGTATGCCGGGTTTCAGAGTCAGGGCTTTGCGGAAACAGGGTATGGCCTTTTTGTAGTTGTTTTGTAACAGAAAGAGTTTGCCAAGATTATAATGGGTTTCGGCATGGTTGGGGCGGAGTGCTAGAGCGCTTTGAAAACAGTCAGCAGCCTGGGTGTGATCACCCTCTTTTTGAAAAATATTTCCCAAATTGAAATGTGCTTGGGGAATATTGGGCTCAAGTGTCAAAATTTGCTGGAAACAGGTTTTGGCCTCCTGGTTTTTGGCATTTTTTGCCAATACCATTCCAAGATGGAGAAGTGCTTTGATATCTTTGGGGTTGAGGGCAAGGGATCTGTTGAAACAGGCAGTTGCCTCCTCAAGCTGTCCTGTTTCCTGAAGAGAGCGACCGAGAGCCAGGTGAAGTTCCGGCAGATCGGGGTGCAGGTGCAAGGCATTTTGTAAACTTTCAATAGCTTGGGGATGTTTGTTTAACTGTTGCCAAGTTGATCCCAGGTTGACGTGGGCCTCCAAATAATCCGGTTTGAGAAATATGGCTTGTTCAAAGCTGTTGACAGCCTGCTCCAGTTTTCCGGTGCTTACCAAGGCATTGCCCAGGTTTAGGTGGAGGTTGGGAACATTGGGGCGGACCTGGATGGCTTTGCTGATCAAGCTTACGGCCATTTCATGATGGCCCGTCTGTTGAGAAAGAATTCCGAGGAGGTGGTTGGCGTCGGGATGGTTGGGGCTGGCCTGCAATATTTGTCGATAAATGGTTTCAGCCTGTTGCAAACGACCTGATTTTTGATGGCCTAATGCCAAGTTTATGGCCTCAGGAAGAGTCAGAGTGTTTTGGTCGCTCACAGAAGATCCTTGTGTTTGATTGCTGATTTTAATCTGTTAACGGTGCCACACCCGCACATCTGGGGAAAGGCATTTTCCTGTCGGCAGATAAAATTATCCGGGTCACACAAGGAGAGCGACAGGGACTCGTCAAAGTCGGTGGCCTGACTCGATTCTCACAGCCCAAGCAGCCTGAGTGCTCGCCATGGCTGGGCGGCGAGATCCCTGGTAGCGGCAGCGATGTTGGAGGCTCCAGCCATTTTGAGGAGGCCGATGACGAAGTTTTGTAGGGCCGCCATTACCAAGGGGCCGTGACCGGTTCTGACCTGGGATCGGTCCTCGTCGAAAGTCACATCGCGGATGTAATGAAGGCTGTTCTCGATAGACCAATGACCACGATTGGCGGCCAGGAGACGTTGCGGAGATCCCTTCACCGGACTGAGGCTGGTAATGCCGTGACGGTCTCAGCGGTGGTATTGCCGGATTTGATGCGTCGCCCTCTGTGCCATGATAGCGAGACACTGAACCCCTGATGATTTAGTGTAGGGCGGGGAGGTGAAAAACTGTGAAGACCAAAACCGTACAATTGGTTTTGCCAACCGAAGATCGTCCTGATCCTGAAGTCCCTGGAAAAGTGCGTCGAAGAAGGTTTTCAGCAGCCTACAAACGCCAGATTCTGGACCAAGTCGACCGATGTGCCGAACCGGGTGGAATCGGCTCTTTGCTGCGTCGAGAGGGGTTGCATTCTTCGCATCTGACCAAATGGTGACAGCAGCGTGAAGAAGGCGTGTTGAACGGTTTATCCCCTCGGAAACGTGGAAGGAAATGGATCACCTTTAACAACTATACAAGTGAAAAATGATTGCACCTGTTTGGGTGGTTGCCACCTACACCATCATCGAATTTGGTCGGAAAAAGGCCGCCGGAGTGGCTCGGAAAAGGGTGCCAATCTGCTTTTTCTTTCCGGATGAAGGTTATTTCCAATCCTCATCGACTGTCAACAACGTCTCCCTCTCCACAGCGTCTTGATGGGGTTTGATCTGGGGGAGGTGACCAACTGAGTGATTGATTGAGTGAGGGGGGAAGGGTCTGTCCAGTCACCCGTGGGGAGCAACCGGATACGGACCAATAGTCCCCCATGTTGGTCTATCGCGATGGATTCAGGAATCCATCACGGCCACGCGAGTCAGTTCCTGAAAATCAATTTTTCCCTGCAACATTTTAATGAGGCCGTCTTGAGGCATCGTACGCTGTCCTTGCTTTGCAACTGCTTGACGTAACAAACCACTGCTCTCCTTGAGACGGATCATTTGACGCAGGCTGCTGGAGTTGACAAACAGTTCGTATAACGCGGTTCTTTTTTTGTAGCCACTGAAGTTGCATTGGTTGCATCCGGAAGCCTTATAGATCAATGGTGGCTTGGATTGTGGCAGCCCCATGGAAGTCAAAACCTCCTTCAGGCCGTTTTTGTTCATGAAACGGAATTCCAGAGGTGTTGGTGGGATGGATGTTTTGCAGTTGCTGCATAACAGGCGTACCAATCTCTGTGAAATAATCCCCAGCAGAGAATCGGCCAAAATATTGGAGTCCAGCCCCATATCCATCAGCCGGGTGATACTTTCCACCGCTGAATTGGCGTGCAGAGTGGAGAGTACCAGATGGCCGGTCAGCGAAGCTTTGACCGCCATCTGGGCGGTTTCCAGATCCCGCATTTCACCCACCATGACCACATCCGGGTCAGCGCGCAGCAGGGATCTTAATACCTTGGAAAAATCAAGACCCGTAGCTGAATTGGTCTGAACCTGGCGCAGGCCATCCTGGATGATTTCCACTGGATCTTCGACAGTCCAAATGACCTTGTCAGGTGAATTAAGGCGTTTTAACAGGGCGTGGAGAGTTGTTGTTTTTCCTGACCCCGTCGGACCTGCGGTAAGGATCAGTCCATGAGGGGTGCGGATGAGTTTTTCAAGGCTAGAAAAATTATCCGGCGTCAGATCCAGCATGTCCATATCGATGTGGTGAGCCGCTGTTGAAAAACGCAACACTGCTGATTCACCATGAACGGTTGGCAAAATGGCCACGCGCATTTCCACTGTAACTCCATTGATTTTTACAAATATTTTTCCATCCTGAGGAGTGCGGCGTTCAGTGATGTCAAGGCTCGCCAATACTTTTATTCGAGAAATGGTCGGTGACAACAAAATGGCTGGCAGTGTGGTCAAATGCTGGCAGACGCCGTCCACTCTTAATTTGACCGACATGGGTTTGGGAGAGGCCTGAGGTATCAGATGAAGGTCTGAGCCCCGGTTTTTTTTCGCCAAAATAATCAGTTGGTTGATGATGCGTGATACCAGAGATTCCTGACTGGCCTGATCGAGAGGGGATTCCTTTGGAAATTCCAGCGAAGCCACCTCCTTGGCAATCGATTTTTCCAGCTCTTGCAACTCATCCAGGAAGGATCTATCCAGCACCTGACCACTGGATAGGTAACGTTCGATATCCTCTTCCAGTCCGACCCGGAATATGTAGCTGTGTGCCCCAAGATGGCGCTCAATCTCCAAAATTCGTTCGACATCACTGGGGTCGTCAATCAAAATTTCAGCAAGTTTCCGGTTTCCCCCGATGGGAACAAAGCGATTGTGAGCCATCCATTTTTTATTGAGGCCCTGCACCAGATCCTGGGGAATATCCCGGTCTGGGTCGTAACCTACCCACGTCGTTTGATAAAACCGCTCCAAGGATCGCCCGACATCCCAGCTGGAGATGTCTTCTTGACCAGTCAAAAGGCGGCTTGGAGCCATTTCTTGCTGTTCCGCTTGCGTCAATACGGCAGCCAGTCGCTTTTTGTCGATTTTTTTGCTTAGAACGAGTTGTTCAAAGGGAGAGCTGGTCCCGGCCATTTCATATCTGAATTTTTGTCCTAAAAAATCGGCAATAATTTTGGCTTTCCAGGGGTCTGCATGGACAAAATCCCCGTCGAAGCGGTTGTATATCTGGATGATGCCCACCAGAATGGGGCCGCTGAGGATCGGAACGCATAAAATGGATTGAATTCTGACGTCCAGAATTTTCTCCAATATACTCTCATTCGGAAGATCCTCTTTGTGTTTACGCTGCTTTTTGTGGATTGAAAAGTCAGAGATAACAAGACGCTTTTGTGTTAAAGCGACATATCCTTCCAGGGATTTGGGGCCAGGATAGAACGATAGCTCTTTTTTTGTTTCGAGATCCTGTTTTTTGGCATGAAACTCCCCATTTTGACCACGTTTATAAATAAAACACCCCTCTGCTGGAATGATTTTCAGAATGTCTTCTTCTATTTTGTTTTGGATTTGGAAAAAACTACGTGCGTAGTGGAGCTTGATGAGGAGTTGGTGCAATAAAAAATGGGTATTGATGTCAACGGGGCCGTGATGCCCTTGAATCCGATTGTGAAAACCGTCACAAATCGGAGGGTTTCTGGTTTTCCCACAGGTACATAGAAACGATTCGGAGCTGGAAAGTCCATCCAGGTTTCCACACTCCGAAGTGGGGTGCAGGGTGGGGGGAGTGTCCGACTGTGGTCCAGGCATGGCCGTCAACTATCCTCGGCTAAAAGGTGTTTCAAGTAGATTTTTGCTATTATAGAATTAAAAATGAATAGAGAAGTCTGGTTGAAAACAGCATCTGATCGCTTTTAAAGTGGCATCATGACGTTATCATGATTGTTTGTATTGGGCCTCTTTTTTTTGTTCTCAGTCAATAATGGATTTAATTTTTTCCAGATCCGATTTGTACTTTTCCTGAAGTCTAATCAGTATTCTTTTTTGGTTCCTGTTTTTTTTCCCCATGTTATTAGCCCGTACCAGTTTAGGTGGTGGAGAGCCTGTTGGGAATGGTTGTTTCATGATTGATTCTTTTCTTGCCACAGGGTGCGATAGGCTTTTTCCATGTGGCGGGTTAGATCTACGGCGTCGTAGAGGGGGGAGGCGGCTACCTGATGGTGGAGTGCCAAACGGTCGGTATCGCTTCGGGGGCCTTTTTGAGCCAGCTGTTGGGCGATCTCCACATAGCGATCTTCATTTTCAGCAATGAGATCTACCCGACCGATGGCGGTTAGCATGCTGAGGCTCATGCGTTCGATAAAATGATCCCCGGCCAGGGTGACCACCGGCACCCCCATCCACAAGGTGTCCGTCGAGGTGGTACCACCGGTGCAGGGAAAGGGGGCCAGAGCGATATCCATCTCCCCATACAGAGCCATATGCTCGGCGTAGCCTGATACCGGAGAGGTGAGGGTCAGGCGCTCGGGGCCAATGCCGTGCTGGGCAAAGCGGGCGAGGAGGTTTTGTTGTTGATGGGGATCTTTCAGCTGTCTGGTTTTCAGAAGCAGCGTCGCTTCCGGCACCCCCTTGAGCAATCGACTCCAGAGGGCGACCACGGGCGGGGTGATTTTTCTGAGATTATTGAAGGAGCCAAACACCACGCCCCGTGGGTTATCCCTTCTTCGAAGATGCGGCTCGGGGCAATCAGGGTTGGGTAGATAGCTGATCCAGCAGCGGGGCAGGCGATGGATCTTTTCGGTGGTCTGCTCCGGGGTTGTTTCGGGGTGGAGGGCGTGGTCGGTGAGCCAATAGTCCATCGCTGAGAGGCCGGTGGTGGTAAAATAACCCAGATAGGTCACCTGTACCGGGGCTGGGCGATAGGTAAAAGTTCCCAGTCGATTGTGGGCGGTGTGGCCTGCCAGATCCACCAAAATGTCGATGCCATCCTTCCGGATCAATTGGGCCAGCTCCCGGTCACCAAGACCCACGGTAGAGCGCCATTGGTGGGTCAGGCCCTTGAGCCGTTCGGTAATCTCATCGTGCTTGGCCACTTCGGCATACCCCACCACCTGGAATACCTCCCGGTCGTGGGCTTTGAGAATCGGTTTGATAAAATGATGAACCGCGTGGTTGCGAAAATCCGGGGAGACATGGCCGATTCACAAGGGTTTTTTGTCTGGACTCCCAGGGGTATGGGGATGCAAAGGGGAGAGGCGGCCTGCTTCCCCATGGATCCGATCCCACTCCCGGTGGGCTTCGAAAACCTCAAGAGGTGTGCCCTGGCGCAGATAGCTCAACAAAAAAAGCAGATTGTTGCGGGCCTCCCCATGGTCGGGTTGTTGGGTGAGGGCCTGTTTAACCTAAATCCGGCAGTTGGGCGTGTGTGGCTGGTGCAGAATATTGGTTCGCATAGTGAATTGGGAGAAATCGCCGTCACCTTATTGGTCACAAGACTTTCTCCCGATTTGCTTGGTGGATCAAGAGGCTGGGGCATGTACGTACGCCCAACTGCCGGATTTAGGTTTAAAGCTGGCCGTGGCTGCTTGCAGATCTCCTTGATCCAGAAAAGCATTGCCGAGATTGTTCAACGCTTCAGGGTAGTGGGGTTTCAGGGAGAGGGCGGTCTGTAAGCTGGCCATAGCCTGATCGAGCTTGCCCTGATCCTGGAGGGCGCAGCCCAGGCTATAGTGGATCTCCCCCATGTGGGGGTTGGTTGGAGCGCCTGTTGGAAGCTCTCCACCGCCTTGGCCGGGCGTTTCAGCTCTCGATAGGCGCTGCCCAGATTGATGTGGGCTTCCAGGTGGTCAGGCTTGAGGTCGATCACCTTTTGAAAAGCGGTTACGGCCTCTTTGAATCGGCCCAGAGCGGTGAGGGCGTTGCCCAGATTATAGTGGGCATTGGCAAATTGGGGCTTGGATTGCAGGGTTTTTTGCAGCCATCCAACCGCAGCCGCGTTGTTGCTCATCTGAATGGCGAGGGAACCCATTAAAAAATTGGCGTCGGGATGGTTGGGCTTCGCCTTTAATATCTGTCGATAGATGCCTTCCGCCTGTTGCAGCCGTCCTGCCCGATGGTGGCTCTGGGCCAGTTTCAGGGCTTCGGGGAGGGTGAGAGAGCGTTGAGTCGCCACGGGTATTCCTTGGATGTAAAATTTTGACTGGGCCTTGGGATTCTCATGCTGATCTTTGATGGGTCTTGTATTATCTTGTTCGTATTATGAAGTTCCTGTTATGTACTGCGTGTTATCTGTTTCTTGGGATTTATTGCACCATTCCTGCCATAGAGAGCGGAACGTCTGTTCCAGATCCCGGGAAAACCCCTGCCCATCACAGAGGGGGGAGTTCCACATTTTTTCACGTAGTCCGGATCGCATCTCTTCCAGCTGGGTGGGATTGTTGGCAAGTTCTACCGCGATGTCGATATTCCCTTCGATGCTTGTCGCCACCAGGGAGGGTAGTCCCACCCGACCGATCAAGCTGCCAGCAACCCGCCCGGCATGGCATTCCCCCAGTAGAGTCACTACCGGAAGCCCCATCCACATCGCCTCACAGGTGGTAGTGACACCATTATAGGGGAAGGGGGCCAGAGCGATATCCCCTTCACCATATTGGCTCAGATGGGGAAAGGTGGATTCCGCCCAGGAGATCAACTGAATCCGCTCCCAGGCAACGCCTCCTTCTTCGAAGAGCTTTTGATAACGACTTCGTACCTCAGGACAAGTCGTCGCGCTGTTTTTTAAGATCAGATCAGCCGGGCAGTGGGAACCCGATTGAGAATGGTGCTCCAGGTTTGGATCACCCGGGGGGTGATTTTGGCCAGGCTGTTGAAACTGAGAAAGGTGATGCGGCCAACTCCTTTGGAGGGGGGGAGTGATATCCGGGGCTTCCCGGGGGGAGTGATAGCAGTGAAAGCCGTTGGGGAGGCGGATCAGTTTTTCACTGGCCCATTGATCGGACACCCCGGGAGGGTCGGCAATGGCGTCGGTGAAGCGATAGTCCATGGCATCAAGCCCTGTGGTATCAGGATAACCGAGCCAGTTTACCTGAACGGGGGCGGGCTTGGCGGCAAAGAGCTTCAGACGGGGGGTGCCGGTATGGCCGGATAGATCCACTAAAATATCAATACCGTCCCGTTGAATCAGCTCCCGGGCTTGGTGATCTGAAAGAGCAGCGATGTTCTGCCAGCTGGAGGTCATCGATTTAAGGTGTTGGGTGGTAGCGTCTTCCCCGGGGGCGGTGGCATAGGCGTGGATTTGAACTTGCTCCCCATCGAGAGCGGCCAGGGGGGCTGCCAAAAAATAGCTCACTGAATGGCCGCGCAAATCTCCGGAGACCAGCCCCACCCTGAGAAGTTTATCGGGGTGGGGATCATTGGGGTGGTGGCTCATGGGGAGGATATCAGGGCCGATCTGCTGTCGCTGCCACTGCCGATGTTCCTGAAAAAGTGGCTCGGGATCCGTGGTGTCGTAGTGAAGCACGTGGAGGAGATTGGAGTGGGCATCGGTAAAATCAGGCTGGAGCGCCAAGGCCTGGCGGTAGCTGGCCACCGCTTCTCCCGCCAGCCCCTGATCCTGGAGGGCGTTGCCCAGGTTATAGTGGGCTTTGGTATAGTCCGGCTTCAGCTTGATCGCCTGACGATAGCTGGTGGCCGCCTGGGCCAGCTCCCCTTTTTTCAGCAGGGCGTTGCCGAGATTGTTGTGGCTCTGGGCATGGTCGGGTTTCAGCATCAGGGCGTGGCGAATGCTGGCGATGGCGGCATCCACCATTCCTTGGGCCAAAAGGGTGTTGCCGAGATTGTTGTGAATTTCGGCAAAGCCCGGCTGCTACTGTAATATGCGCCGAAAGCAGCTGATCGCTTGATCAAATCGTAGCTGGTTTTTGCAGGTATTGCCCAGCTGCAAAAGGGCGTTGAGATGATTCGGCTGTTTGGTGAGAATGCGTTCATAGCATGCGGCCCCTTGATCCAACCGACCTTGGCTTTGATGGAAGGTTACCCAGTTTCATGAGGGTCTGGGGATGATCCGGGTCGAGGGCAAGCTCCTTTTGAAAACAGTCCGCTGCTTCGGTCATCTTTCCCTGGGCCAGCAACACTTCCCCCAGATGGCCGTTGGCTCCGGGGCGGTTCGGTTGTTGAGCCAGGGTTTTTTGAAGGCGCTCAGCTGCCAGGGTGTGGTGGCCCGACAGCAAGGCAGCTACCCCGGAGAGATGGTTGGCAGCGGGATGGTTGGGTTGGGCTGCCAACACTTGTGCATAGATGTTTTGGGCCTCTCCCAGACGACCGGCCCGCTGGTGTTCCAAGCCCTTTTTTAGAGCTTGGGGGATGGTCATGGTGGCGGGTTTGTTCAAAAAGTTTTTCCTTGTGCGCCGGTTGAAGGGCGGTTCGTTCAAATCGGTTTAAGAAGGGGGAGAAGCCCGGATCAAAAGAGAACGGTTTGGTGATGGATTCAAAAGAAACCGGGTGAGTGATCGGTGCGTTCGATTTTTTTTCCCAAATCCCCCCGGAAACTTTTTTGTTTTCCTTATTTTAGGGTTCAAGTAAACTTGATGAAACCTTTGATTCACTTGTTGATCAGCAAATGGCACGGGTGAAGAAGGGGTGGCTTGTGGGAACCACTGCCGGGGGGGCAGCCAGGGGATCGGCCATTCTCGGACAGATGGATAGATGACGGGCCATTCGTTATACCAATCAGGCCTATCAACCGTCGAAAGGGTCAGCCCCAGATGGAATTTATCTCGTTATTGAGCGATCACCTCAATCTGATCATTCTTCTCTTGGCCGGTTTTTTCGGCGTTCGTCTTTTTAATCGGCTGGTGCGACTCAACAACTATTGCAAGAATGCCTTTTCCCAAATCGATGTCCAGCTCAAAAGACGCCACGACCTGATTCCGAATTTGGTGGAGAGCGCCAAGGCCTATCTGAAACACGAGCAGAAGACTCTGGAAGCGGTGATTTCAGCCCGCAACAGGGCCAGCTCCGCCCTGAAAAAATCGGGCTCTTCCCCCACCAGCGAATCCATGAAAGGGGTGATGGGGGCGGAAGCGATGCTGGGGCAGGCTTTGGGGGGGCTCTTTGCGGTGATGGAAAACTATCCCGACCTCAAGGCTGATCAGACCATGGACCGCCTGATGGAGGAGTTGACCGCCACTGAAAATCGTATCGCCTTTGCCCGTCAGGCCTTCAACGATGCCGCGACCGATTTTAACACCCAGCGGGAAACCTTTCCGGATCTGATCCTGGTGCGCCTGTTCAACTTTAAGGAATCCCCCTTGTGGGAGATCTCCGACGATAATGAACGCCGGTCAGCATCCGTCTCTTTTGATCGCTGAACAGCTTCAGGAGGTTATCTCCAAGTCGGCTAAGCCCAGTTAAGTCCCATGACCACTGCTCCGGCTGGAAGCTCTCAGCGGTTTGATTGACTCTCCTCGGAGCCTGTGGCAATAGGTCGATTTTGGTCGTAAGGCTTGGCTTACAGTTTTTGAGAATCGTAGCATATTCAGGCTATGTGAGACTCGCAGAAAGCTGTATAACGCTGCATCAAGGCCAAAAGCGGCCTATTGCAACAGGCTCCCAGGTTCCAGGCCATGGCCCCACCGACTCCCACCCGTTTTTTTAATCGTCAGGCCAACGCCCGCCGCCGGACCCTGCTGCTATTGGTCTATTTTCCCCTGGCCATCCTCTTTGTCATCGCCGCCATCAACGGGATCTATATTCTCTCCACCATCTTTACCATGGAGTGGATCTATGCCGATCAACCGGCGCTGAGCCCCTATCGGGACTCCCGCATGCAGCTGGTCAACTTTGCGGCGATTGCCCTCATCCTGGGTGGCAGCCTCTACAAGCTACGGCAGCTCTCCAAGGGGGGGCGGGTGGTGGCGGAAGCGATGGGGGCGGTTCGGGTGGAGCCCGGCAGCGCCAACGTGGATCAACGCCGCCTGATCAACGTGGTGGAGGAGATGGCCATCGCCTCCCGCTTGCCGGTACCGGGGATCTATATCCTGGAGGGGCACCAGGGGATCAACGCCTTTGCCGCCGGTTTTACCCCCAGAGATGCCGTGGTGGTGGTGACCGATGGCGCTCTGGAGCTGCTCACCCGGGATGAACTGCAAGGGGTGATGGCCCACGAAATCGCCCATATCGTCAATGGCGACATGCGCCTGAATACCCGCATGATCGGACTTCTCCACGGCATCCAGCTGGTGTCGATTCTGGGAAGTCGTATGGTGGAGTCTGCTGCCAAAGGGGTCATGGGTGAGCCCCTAGGCGTGAGGGATTTGCCCGCCAAGTCCCCACAGGTGATGATCGGTTTGATCATATTTGGCTATTTGATCTGGTTTTTTGGCTATATCGGGCTGTTTTTCAGTCAATTGGTGCAGAGTGCGGTCTCTCGCCAGCGGGAGCATCTGGCGGACGCTTCAGCAGTACAGTTTACCCGCAATCCGGAAGGGCTCGCCCGGGCTCTGATGAAAATCGGTGGCCTTTCCGCAGGCTCCCGGGTTCATGCCGCCCGGGCCCGGGAGGCCAGCCACCTTTTTTTTGGCGATATTCGTCCCCGCTCCTTTGTCAGCTGGACCGCGACCCACCCCCCTCTGGAGCAGCGGGTTCGCTTGCTCGATCCCTCTTTCGATGGTCAGTTTCCGAAGCTTTTGTCGGGAGAGTGGTATGGCCCCCAGAGTCGCCCGGGTGTTTGGCCCGGGAAAGATCAGAAAAACAAAGCCAAGGCCGGTCCGGACACCTTGGAGATGGCGGCCATGGTTGGCGGGTTGGCGGTGGCCCGGCAGCTGCTTTTGTCTTTACCCAGACCCCTGTTGCGCCGGGTTCACAATCCTCCTGCCGCCCGAGGTATGATCTATGCCCTGCTGATGGATCACACCCCCAAGGTGCGTCGGGAGCAGCTGGCCTTGATTGCGGGGGCTGAAGGGGATCAACGTTCGGCGGAAGTGGATCAGCTGGCACAAAAATTGGTGGGAATCAGCCAGGAGGGACGGATGGTGATGGCGGATTTGGCACCGACCGCTCTGGCCAACCTACCCCAGGCGGAGCGGGATCGGGTGCGGGGAGTGGTAAAAAAATTGATCCATGCCGATCAAAAGGTGACCCTGTTCGAATATACCCTGGAAAAAATTCTCGACCGCACCCTGGCTCCATCGATTTTTCAGGATCCACTCCCCAGTCGCCGACTTTATTCTTTTCGCAGGGTGGGGGAGCAGGTGGCTGTTCTGCTGTCGGTGATGGCTCGCCTCAAGGGTCGAAAAGGGGAGGCGCCCGAACAGGGCTTTGCCACCGGACTTGAGCGTCTGGGGGGCTATTTGCCATTGACGCTTCTCCCCAGGGAGCGCTGTACCCTGGCGGAAGTGGATCAGGCGTTGGAGCAGCTCCTGGCTCTGGGTAACGAATTCCGGGTGACATTGGTGGAAGCTTTGGCCAGCACCGCTCTGGAGGGTGAAGCCCCTCCCAACATTCGGCAAATTTACCTCATGCGGGCCATCTGCGCCTATCTGGATTGCCCCTTTCCCCATCGCCTGGTGGAGGGGGCTCCTCCCACTCCCGTGGTTGAAAACACGCCTCCTCCTGCCAGCTCGGCTGAGAAGAGTTCCTCCCCTGCCAGTACGGCTGAGAAGGTTTCCCCATCAGCCACTTAGAATCCCCTCGGAATAATCCCTCGGGGCTCCCAAGGATCATTGAACCATCCATCCAAGTGCTGTAGCGACCCGGCTGTCACAAACAAAAAAGGAGAAGGGTATGGCCACCCAAACATTTGAAGTGGTTTTAACCGGCAAATTGCTGGATGGAAGGGATCCTCAAGTGGTTGAGGGAGATCTGGCCGCCTTGTTTCAGGTTTCACCCCAGCGCATCCAGGGATTGTTGGGAAGGCCGGGTGCTGTCATTCGTCGCAATGTGGATCTCCTCACCGCTGAAAAATACCGGGAAACTCTTTTGGCAAAGGGGGCTGGGTGTGTGGTTCGCTCCTTTGGGGGTGAGATCGTTGCCCAGCGTCAGGGGGAAGGGGGGAATTCTCCGGGGCCGGAAGCGTTATTCGAAGGGGCTGGTGGGGTGGGGGAGAACGCCTCGGGTATTTCGGCCGGGGGGATGACCTGTCCCAAGTGTGGCACCCGGCAGGAGAAGAGCCCGGAGTGTTTGCAGTGCGGTATCGTGGTGGATAAATATCTCAAACGCCGGAATGCCACCGACTCCCCCTGGGCTCGGGCAGCCAGTGTCGGCAGGGTGCCCACCGGTTTGACCATGGATGAGATCGACTATCGGATATTTGGCTCTGAAACCCAGTTTTTGGAGGTGGAGCTGGATCCCGGGGAGAGTGCTGTCGCCGAGGCGGGCTCCCTGATGTACAAATCCCCCCTGGTGGAAATGGAAACAGTGTTCGGGGATGCCTCCCAAAAGAGCGCCATGGATGGGGTGTGGGGCAAAATGATGGGAGCGGGCAAGCGGCTTATTACCGGAGAGGGGCTTTTTACTACGGTCTTTACCCACCAAGGGCGGGGCGGTAAGGCCCACGTCGCCTTTGCAGCCCCTTTTCCCGGCACCATCATTCCGGTCAATCTGCCTGACTATGGCGGCCACCTGATCTGCCAGAAGGATAGCTTTCTCTGCGGGGCCAAAGGGGTCTCCATCGGCATTTTTTTTCAGCGCCGGATTCTGACCGGGCTCTTTGGTGGGGAGGGGTTTATCATGCAAAAGCTGGAGGGGGATGGTTTGGTCTTTCTCCATGCAGGTGGCACGGTGTTGGAGCGACAGCTGGAAGCGGGGGAGAGCCTTCATGTGGATACCGGTTGTGTGGTGGCTTTTGATCGGACGGTCTCTTTCGATCTGGAGATGGTGCGGGGAGTGAAGTCGATGTTTTTTGGTGGAGAGGGACTCTTTTTTGCACGGCTGACAGGGCCTGGTACGGTCTGGATGCAATCCATGCCTTTCTCCCGGCTGGCGGGGCGGATGCTCTCCGGCGCCTCTTCCTCCTCCAGCCAGGGGGAAGGAAATTTGTTGGGTACCTTGGGTAACCTGATGGATTGATGGGGTCGCTATAGCGTGGCAGGGGTGGTGTGGGGGGAGTCCGGAAGTCGATTGATTATGGGCAGTGGCAGAGACCTTTTTGGATGTGAGTGAGGTGATGATGGATATTCCGCCGGATCGTTTGAGCCCGGAGGTGTTGCAGGGAATTATTGAAGAGTTTATCAACCGGGAGGGGACCGATTATGGGATGTCTGAAGTTTCCTTGGAGACCAAGATTGCGCAAATATTGGTGCAGATTGATCGAGGGGAGGTGGTGATTCGTTACGATGAGCGGACACAAAGTTGTAACCTTTTGCCACAGTGTAAATAGAATTGTTGTTGCCTTTTATTTCCTGGGGTGGGAAAAAAGAATCGGTAATGGTTTGGGCAGGTATTGATAAAAAGGATATTTTTTCTGCCTTGCGTCCATAAAAGATGTTTTTCAGCTGATTTTAGTCAAAAAAGTTCATCGGTTGGCATTTTTTATGTCAAAGACAGTCATTTATCTTTCAAAATCCCTGCCAGAAAGTCTGTTGTGAAGGCTGGGTTAGGTGGTTTGATATCCTTATAGAAAGTTTGTTTCCTTGTTGTTCTGTATATTTGGCCCGTGGAATCAAATAATCCTTCCTGTTTCGTTACAAGAAAATTCTCTTTCCGACATCCAATTGTTACATCTTCCTGATTTACTTCTAAGGATCAATCTGACATCCCAAGCGACGCAGGCTGGCCTGTTTTTTTTGTTGGTTTAGTCGCTATGGAGGCTCAATACGCCTGAAGCTTCGATGGGGTGGGGGGGGATATGGAGCAAAGAATCCCTTGTGAGGCTATTTGGGCCTGAAGTGATGGAAGGGGGTTGTTATTTTTTGGGTATAAGGAAGAGATACCATGCAACACCTCTCATGGATGCTACCTCGGTGGATTGTGTTGCTGTCCATTCTTTTCTTCTGGGCTGTGCCCGTCCAGGCCCACGAAGTCGAGCCTGACCTTGCGCTTGACCTGACTGACCAGGAGCAGGCTTGGTTGGCCCAACACCCGATTATTCGTCACGCCCCGGATCCTGATTACGCCCCCTTTGAATATCGCGATGGGGAAGGTCGCATCGATGGGATCGCTCCCCGCTATCTGAACCTGGTTGCCGAACGGTTGGGCTTCCAGGTCGAGACCGTTGCCACCGACTCCTGGTCCCACTCTCTCAAGCAGCTTCAAGAGGGCCAGGCAGACCTCGTTACGGTTGCTACCCGGACTTTGGAGCGGGAGGCCTACCTTCGCTTTACCTCCCATTATGCGGCTTTTCCGAACATCATCTTGACCCGCCGGGAGAGCCGGGAGGCGTTGACTCTGGAGAGCTTGGCTGGCAAGCGCCTGGCGGTCATCAAGGGGTGGGCCATCAACGAAACCCTTCAGCGGGACCATCCCGAAATTCAACTTTACTGGGTAGCCGGGGTAAAAGAGGCCCTGACCAGCGTTTCCGTTGGGACGGTGGATGCGGTTTTGCTCAATCGGGCGACCGCAGGCTACTGGCTGGAAAAATTGAATATTACCAATCTCCGCTCCGCTGGGGAGGCGGGTTTTACCTACCATCTGGGGTTTGCCTCCCGGAAGGATTGGCCCATCCTCCAGGGGTTGTTGGAAAAGGCCCTGTTGTCGATCTCCGAAGAGACCCACCGGGAGATTCAAAAGCAGTGGATTTTTGTGGAGACTCCGGCCTGGAGGCCCACTTCCCGTTTTTGGTGGTCTTTGATGGCGGGTGTGGGGGGGGTGGTTTTACTGATCATCCTTTTTTGGAACAGAGAACTGCGCAAACAGGTGGCTTTGCGTACTCTGGAGTTGGAAGAGGAACTGGAGGAGCGCCGCAAGGCCCAGATGGATCTGGCCCGTTTTCGAGATACCCTGGATCGCACCATGGATTGCGTTTTCATGTTTCGGGCCGATGATTTTCGCTTTATTTATGTCAACAACGGTGCTGTGGAGCAGGTGGGCTATTCCCGGGATGAATTGCTTGCCATGACCCCTGTCGATATCAAGCCCAAGTTTGGTGAAGGGCTCTTCAGATCCATGGTGAGGCCTCTTGTGGCAGAGCCTGGCCGCTCCCATATATTTGAAACCATTCACCGCCATAAAAACGGCCATGACATTCCTGTGGAAATTGTCCTGCAATTTGTTTCTCCTCGTTCAGGGGAGCCCAGATTTGTAGCGATTGTTCGGGACATAGCGGAACGCAAAAAGAATGAAGAGGCCATCGCCCGACTGAGTCGCCAGAACGAATTGATCCTCAATGCCGCCGGTGAGGGGATTTATGGTCTGGATCGGGAAGGTTATACCACCTTCATAAATCCCGCAGCAGCTCGGATGCTGGGCTGGAAACGGGAGGAGCTGATTGGTTGCTTTCAGCACGATATCAGCCATCACTCCCACAGCGATGGCTCCCCTTATCATCGGGAGAGTTGCTCTATCTATACGTCATTCATGGATGGTATCGCCCAGTTTGTGGACGATGAGGTTTTTTGGCGTAAGGATGGCTCCAGTTTTCCGGTGGAATATGTCAGCACCCCCATGTTTGAAAAAGAGAAGATTGTCGGTGGGGTGGTGATTTTTCGGGATATCACCGAGCGCAAACAGATGGAAGAGGCGTTACGGCTGGCCAAAGAAGAAGCCGAATCGGCCAATCGGGCCAAGTCCGTCTTTTTGGCGGCCATGTCCCACGAAATCCGTACCCCTCTGAACGCCATTTTAGGCATGGGAGAGTTGATGAAGGAAACCAAACTTTCCGTTTCCCAGGAGTGGTGTGTCAATACCTCGAATCGGGCCGGAGAGACCTTGCTGACCCTCATTAACGATATTTTGGATCTTTCCAAGATTGAAGCGGGACAGCTGATTTTGGAGCAGGGGGTGATGGATCTTGAGCGGTTGGTGGATGAGACGGTCGGGCTCTTGACCTTCACGGCACTGGGCAAGGAGATCGAACTGGCCTATCACCTGGAGAGAGGCGTGCCCCGTTGGGTGCGAGGGGATCCTACCCGCTTGCGCCAGGTACTGCTCAATCTGATGGGCAATGCCGTGAAGTTTACCCAGGATGGACGAGTGGATCTGCGGGTGACGAAAGGGGAGGGGGAGGAGATTACTTTCTCTGTTGAGGATACCGGTCCGGGAGTCCCCATGGAGGTGCAGGAATCGATCTTTCAACCCTTCACCCAGGCTGACGCCTCCACCACCCGCAAACATGGCGGTACGGGTTTGGGACTCACCATTTGTCGACGTCTGGCAGGTCTGATGGGGGGACATATTTCCCTGACGAGTGAGCTGGATCGAGGCACTGTTTTTACCTTTACGGTTCCCCTGGAGGCGGTGGCAGACGAGGCCGTTCCCCAGAAAAACATCACAGACGCTTTAGACCATATCAGTGCCCAAAAAGGTCACCTCGTTAACGGCAAGCGGGTCTTGAATATTTTGTTGGTGGACGATGCCGAGGATAATCGACTGCTGGTTCAGGCTTTTCTCAGGAACAGTCCCTGCCGGTTGGAGATGGCTGAAAATGGCGCGGAAGCGGTGATCAAGTTTACCCGTGACCGATATGACCTGGTACTGATGGATATCCAGATGCCGGTGATGGATGGTCACGACGCCACCCGCAAGATCAGAAGTTGGGAGGCTGAAAACCGCTCCAGTCGTACCCCTATTGTGGCTCTGACCGCCCATGCCATGGCCGAGGAGTCCGAAGAGATCATGGCGGCGGGTTGTGATATGCACCTGACCAAACCGATTCGCAAGGAGCGCCTGTTACACACCCTCGAACGATTTATGGTGGTTGAATAGAGAAGAGCTGTTTTCCGGGTGAGGCTTGTGGAACCTACCATCAAATGAATATGCACTGTCCGCAACGCCCAAACGATCTGTGGTCAAAGATGCGCCACTAACCGTCCCATCATACCCGTTCCCACTTTCATCGGTCGCATCCCCATTGAAGGGATAATAGGCCACCAATCCATCATTCAGGTCAGCGTGGGCCGTTCCTGCTAAAAGTCCAAAAAACAATCCGATCACAACTAAAAAACGGGCTGTTTTTTTCACGAAAATTCTCCAATAGTTTTTATTGTCTCGAAATCATATTAGGGAGGAGTACCCCTCTCTGCTCTTCACTCCAATCCGAACGCCTTTACCAAAAACACCGCCATCTCCGCCCGGTTGATGGTGAGGCTGGGACAAAAATTGCCTTCGTCGCACGCCCGGATGGTGTCCAGGGTATCATCAAGAATGCCATCTTCAGCGAGTTGCTCAATGTAAGCTGCTGCCCAGTAGCTGGAGGAGATATCCCCATAAACCGTCCCCGTGGCAGCGGGGGGAGCGTAATCCATACCGTAGATGGAACGTACCAAAAAGATCGCCATCTCCGCCCGGTTGATGTTGCGGCTGGGGCAATAATTCGAAGCATCGCAACCGCTGGTAATCCCCCGATCAGCAAATTCCTCGATATAATTCCCCGCCCAATAACCTGAAACCACATCATCAAACACCGTACCGCTACCTGTTTCAGGGATATAACTCGCCCCCTCGATACCTCGTAGCAGGAAGATAGCCATCTCCGAGCGTTGCAGCTCGTTGTCCGGGCAATAATTTTCCGAGTCACACCCCAAGGTAATGCTATTTTCAGCCAGCGTTTCGATAAAGGACCATCCCCAGCGATCCGTGGCCACATCAGCGAACGTGGCCTCCTGGTCGGTGGATCCCTCTTGGGCAAGGGCAATGTTGGATAACAGCGCTTCCAGCTCAGGCAGAGTGACGGTCAAGGTTTGATCCTCATACCCCTCAGCCACCACCGTTACCGAAAGCTCCCCAGGCACTTGGGAGAGCACAAACCCACCATAAGGCTCCGAACTTTCCGCAGTCACACTGCTGGAATCCTCCCCCACCGCCGTCACCGCCGCCCCAACTACCCCCTCCAGACTCTCCTCATCATAGATGTAGCCCGTCAGCGTGCCTAAAAGGGCATTGGTATTGTCGGTTCGCAAGGTCCACCTGGGTCCAGTGGTGACCGCGCCATAAGCATCCACCGCCTCCACTTTCCAGAAGTAGAGCGTCACATCTTCCAGGCCTGCCGAGGTTCCAACAAAGGTGGAGGTATTGACAATTTCCTCCTGCCGATAGACCTCATTGGTGAAATAATAATCCGTAGCGATGATCAGATTATAAGTGACCCCGTCCCCATCCGGATCGGTGGCCATTTCCCACTCAAAAGCCCCCACCGTCAGGACTGTTTCCGGCGGCAGCTCCGGGGAGACCAGGTTAAAACTTGATGGCGGGCTGTTTTCCGACCGGTTTTTATAGACCACGGAACGCTGCATGGGAGAGGTGTCCAGGGTCTCCCGATCCTGCACATAATAGTAAATTTCGTAGCGTCCCGGTTCATCAAAACCGTCATAACTCAGCTGCCAGCTGCCGTCATCCCCCAGGGTCATGAATTCCCAGGGCAGATCCGGATCCACCTGCCCGGTTTGGGTGCCGTCACTGGCTTCGAGCTCCTTGCCGGGCTTGCGGATTTCCACCCAGCCCCAAGCCACCTGGGCATCATCGTTGGCTCTCAGCCAAAGATCTCCGGAGGATTCGCTGGAAGAGAGATAGAGGGTATCGGTCACCCCGTCGATATCAGCAGGAACCTCAGCGGAGTTGGCCAGGTGGGAGCCTTCCCCCCCCAGATAGAGAGCTGCTGCCACCGCCCCGTCGTCGGTATCGGCATCGTCCAGATTATTGGTGCTGATGCCATCACCATTGTCATCCAGCTGGGGGTGCTGCCTCGCCCCATCGTCCATTGGACTCGATGTGCTGTTGGTTGAGGGCTCTCCCCGGGTGTAGATTTCAGTGGTGTCGGTAGCCTCGCGGAACGCCTCGTTCAAGGTGCCCCCCTGACTCAACGCCCCAAAAAACTCTTCCAGAAAAAATTCCCCCACCCGAACCGGCGTGCCTTCGGGATCGGTATCCGGGTCTGGCTGAACCAGCGCCCCCTTGTAGGAAACCTCATCCGCCGCCGCACTGGTAATCACCACCCGTCCAGGCTCGGAAAGTTCAGCGATAAAACTCCCCGAATAACAAGCACCGATAATCACCACCCGCTTCATCTCCAGGGCTTCCGGGTTAGCACGGGTCAAAGCCGCTTCCAGGGTATCCAACCAGCCATCCAGCTCAGTGGGCGTCAGCTCTTCGCTATCCAGGTGAAAGGCATTCACCGAGCCGTGATCCACCATCACCAGATAGAGAGGGGCGGGAATATCGATCATCTTGCCCAAGGCCCAGCTGGTGATGGCCTCTTCAATCGCGGCCTCCGAGGGCAGATCGGTCACGCCCTCCTGGCTGGTGTCATAGTTGAAATATTGGATATCATCGCTGTTGAAACCCCGATCAAGGAGATGGTCATAGATCCGGTTGGTGGTCAGATTGTGGGATTCAAGCCCCTCTTCGTTTTCGATCTTGCCTTCAACGATGATGGCATATCCAGCCGAAGGCCCCACATAGACGGTGGCCGAACCGGCACTCTCCAAGAGCATCGCATTGCCCTCAAAATCGGCCTCGATGGTGTAGTAGCCCTCTTCCCCGAATCCGGAAAGTTCCGGAATAATGAAATGGCCGTAAGTGTCATAGGTGGTGACGGAATGGCTCTCCACCACCAAGCCATCGGGATCACGCACCGTCACGGACAGAATATGGTCAGAGAGGTCCGAATCACTGGAACCCACCCGGGTCAAAACCCCGGTGCCACTCACCTCCCCATCCGGAAGGATGGCATTGCTGGAAAGGGCGATGGAAACCTCCGTGGGATAGGCGTCGCCATTATGGATCGTAAAAGAGATGGGGCCTGCTGTGGCCACATTGCCTGCCCCATCCAGAGCCTGCACCGTCACCTGATAATCGGAGCCGTTCTGTAGGGTGGTGGTCAGATTGTAGTACCAGGAGGACCAAGCCGCCTCACTGCTGTCGCTGATATCTTCCGCCAGGGGCCAGGGATCCGGCTCGCTGTCGCTCCAGCGCTCAATGCCCATATCCCCCGACGCAAAGTAGAATCCATCCCAAAAGAGCAGCCGCACCTCACTGATACCGCTCGCCGAATCACTGGCCACCCCATCGAGCCAGCGCAATACATTGATGATCTCCCCCTCTTCGGGCTGGGTGATGGTCAATTGGGGCGGGGTGAAGTCGATGGTAAAAGTGGCTGTGGCTACCTCTCCATAGAGGCCAAAACCATCCATGGCGACATAATTCAGGGTAGTGCTACCCTCTGTATCCAGAATGAGAGGGCTCTGGGCATCATGGATTTGGCGGCTGGCGGATGTAACCGGGTCGGAGCCATCCAGGGTGTAATAGACCACACAGCCAGGATCGTCGTCGCTGCACGCCAGGGTGATGGTTTGGGAGGTGTTATAAGCCCCACCCGTCAGGGTGTTGACCACCGGGGTGTCGAGGTCCAAAACCGCCAAGTCAAAAGCCGCCAGAGAGGCAGACTCTCCCCCTGCAGTGACCGAAATGAGAATGGAATCCGTGGTGCCGATATCGGCTTCTTGGGGGGTGCCTGAAAGGGTGCCGGTGGCGGTATCGAATGTGGCCCAGCCGGGAAGATTATCGATGGCAAAAAGCAGTTCATCGCCATCCACATCCGAAGCTGTCGGGGTAAAGATATAAACCTCTCCGGGGGCTGTCTCCACCACAGGGGTGCCACTGATGGTTGGGGGGTCGTCTACCGCTACGATGGTAACGGTGATCGTGGCGGTGTCTGAATCCAATATCCCATCGGAAACATGGAAGGTAAAGCTGTCGGAGCCGTTGGCATCGGCCACAGGGGTATACTCAAAAGCCCCGGTTTCAGCCGTCATCACCACCTCTCCCAGGGTGCCCTGGAGGTCGACATGGAAGGTCAAGCCGTCATCATCCCACCCTTCACAGGTGAGATCCCCCGACGCCGGAATATCCTCAACCACCAGGAGGGCACCGCTGCAAGCGCCATCGGCATCAAGCCCGATGATAAATGGCTCGCTCTCTTGGGTCACCACCTGCACGGGTAGGGATTGATTGGATTGGCTACCGTTGCCCAGTTGACCGTAGAGGTTGTGCCCCCAGGCCCACACCGAGCCATCAGTCAAAAGAGCGACGGAGTGATTATCCCCCGTGCTGACAGCCAACACATCGCTCAAATCCACCGCCACCGGTATGGAGCTGTCAGCCGTTGAATCGTTTCCCAGCTGACCTTTGGTATTCTCTCCCCAGTTCTTGATGGAGCCATCCGACATCCAGGCAGCTGAATGGCCTCCCCCGGCTGAAACACCAACGGCCCCGGTGAGGCCAGTGACCGTTTGGGGTGTATTGGAGAACGTGATGGTTTCACCCAGACCCAACTGGCCCGTGCTGTTACTCCCCCAGGCCAGCACTTCGCCGCTGGAATTGATAGAGAGCGTATGATAGTGCCCGGCGGTAATGGTGACCTGATCTTCCACCCCGGAAAGCTCTACCGGTGAGGAGGCGTTGACCAGAGTGCCATCCCCCAGCTGACCATAGCGATTCCATCCCCAGGCACGCAGGGTACCGTTGGATTTCAAGGCGACGGTATGGTGGGAGCCAGCGGCAATTTTGGAGACCCAGTTGAGATTGGGTACTTGAATCGGAAGGATGCTGGTTTCGGTTGAACCATCCCCCAATTGACCGAAATAGTTGCGCCCCCAACTCCAAACTGTCCCATCGGATTTCAGGGCTACGGAGTGCTCCTGACCTGCGGCAATGGCGGTTACATCGGAGATATCGACTGTGACGGGGGTTTGGCTGTCGGTGGTGGTGCCATCCCCCAGCTGGCCGTAGCCATTGTAACCCCACGCCTTCACGGTGCCATCGGCGAGGAGGGCCAGCATATGATAAAAACCGGCGGCGACCATTTCGACATCGGTCAAGCCCACCACCTGAACCGGAGAGTGGCTTTCCAGAGTGGTGCCATCCCCCAGCTGCCCAAATTCGTTTTTCCCCCACAACCAGACCGTACCATCGGCTTTCAGGGCCATGGTGTTGTTTTCGTTGGCAGCCACCATGGGCGTTGCCGCCCGGGCGGAGATGGGCAGTAAAAGAAAAAGGCAGATAAATAACAATAGATGATGGTTTTTCATAAATTGACCAGCCATGTTGCAAGAATCGGATTTATCCAATCATAGTTCAAGCCTCTCCCTTTGCGCCACACAAAAGAGCTGATTTTTCCTGTTAAGCTCTCATTATTGCCTGTTTTTACAGCCTGTTAACCATCTGATATCGAATGGTTTGCAATCGTTACTCCAGTCCAAACGCCTTCACCAGCCATACCGCCATCTCCGCCCGGTTGATGGTCAAGCTCGGACAAAAATTCCCTTTGTCGCATTCCCGGATGGCCTATTGGGTGAGTGGTTCACTGTACCCCCCAGCCCCGTTGAGGTAGAGCCCATTTCTCCTTGGAAAAATTCAAACCGTGACAGGAGTTTCCGCTCAGACAAAGAAGAAGGGATTCCATTTCTCCCATATCATATGTTAGGATGGAGAAGTGGTTTCGACTGATGGCCCCATTGGTGATTTACAATCCACCCTCTGACCCAAGCCCATCACCAACGGCCCTCCAAGGGGGCGCCACACACTTGACGGCACCTCCATACCGGCCAAATGGAAACGCCCCCTACACCACCGGCCACAAGCTTCACGTCTTAAGGAAAGACATGAAAAACATTCAATTTATCGGCGTCGGTGCACCTATGTCCGGCTCCACGACCCTGGCTAAAAGTCTATTCTCTCACCCAGACATCCTTTCCCCCCTCTGCCAGGACCATAAGGAAATCAATTTTTTTACCCATCGATGTGATTTTTTCAAGAAAGGCCCCGCCTGGTATGACACCCAATTCCAGGAGTGCCAGCCGGGCCAGATCACCGGAGAATTTTCCCCCATCTACTTTACCGACCCCGAATCTCCACGGTTGATTTCAGAATTTTCCCCGGATGTGAAGCTCATTGCCATCTTGCGCAATCCCGTCAAACGCTCCTTTTCTGCCTACCAATCCTTAAAAAGAGGCGGAAACATTGATGTGGATCTGACATTCAGACAGGCCATATCCAAACATGAAGTGTTGATAAATTGTTCCCGATATCAAATTCACATGAAACGATATTTAAGACGCTTTTCCAGGGAAAACATTCATTTGGTCATTTTAGAAGAGCTGATCGAAAACCCCGCAAAGGTGCTCAACCAAGCTCTTGATTTTCTTGGCATGTCATCACCCTTCCAAGATGACTTTGTACTGGCCAAAGCCAATGCTGGCTGGACTCCAAAAAACCGTCATATGCATAACCTCTCAATGGGGTTGCGAAAAACGGGTAGACTACTCATCCCGGAAGCCTTGTATCGTTCCCAGGTTGCTTACCGCATCAAAATGTTACTCCTCTCCCTCAACAAAGCACCAAAAGAAGAGGTTGACTCTAATTTTTTCAACGAACTGGAAGAAGAGTTCAGAGAGGATAATCAGGAATTGGCCAATATGTTCAACGAAGGAGCCCTCTACTGGACCTGACCAGGTTTAGATGAAGCAGGCCCCATGGAAATGGATTCAGTCGGTCACATATTGCGAAAGCATGCCAACGATGCAAGAAAGGATCAACCCAACAACCCTGCGGGCGCTGGCTTGCCATAACAATAAACTGGGTCTGATCCGAATTCTCAAAAGCATGCGCTATGAACGCGCAGCTGAACTGCCTCTGATCCTCGATCACCTGCACCCCCGCTTTGATGAACCCCTACACTATCTGGATGTCGGTACCGGCGACTCCATTTTACCCACCTTTCTGTATGACAACAGCCGATGGTCCATCACCGTGGTGGACAAACATGCCTGGGTATCGAATCAAAATGATTATATGACCCGACTGGGCCACCACCTGCCCGACAAACGTTTCCAGGTGGTCAAGCAAAATGTCCTGAAACATACGCCCAAAACACCCTATGACATCATCACCTCCATTTCGGTGATCGAACATATCGAAGCTCCCTTCGACCTGGAAGTGATGAAATATACCGCCTCACTCCTCCAGGATGGCGGCATTTATCTCCTTACCACACTGATCAACGAAGGTTTCCCCCGGGATTTTTACAAGGCTGGAGAGGTGTATGGGGATCACCGCAGCGGCCAGGTTTTTTACCAACGCCACTACGATCTGGATCAATTGCACCAGCGGATCATCGCCCCCTCGGGACTCGAAGAGGCTGGCAGGGTCTATTTTGGAGAGTATGACTTTCCCTTCGGCGAAAAACTTCTCTTCCCACCCGTCCGCAAATATCCAGGCAAGCTTCTCTACAGCTGGGCTTCGCACCATTTTGCCCGTCAATTTCTCAGCTATTCCAAAAAACCCGTCAGCCGCGCCACACTCAGCATGGATACTGCAGCCGGGGTAATTCTGTTATTGCGAAAACCTGCCGGTTGAATCCCCACCACCCCATCACCGACCAAACCCCAGAGAATCAGGTCAGCTTCCAAGGAATTCATTGGTTGAAATCACCTTCTCTCTGCCGACATCCCCCTATCCCCTGATTCAGGTATGACAGTCGTGGACACGAGGGCGATTTAAGTCGAAAATTAGAGTTGATCTGTGAAACAGGCTGAGTGGCAACGAGGGGGCTGGGAGGGAAGCATGGATCATCCGGAAAAACCGATTGACCTGAGCTATTATCCGGATGTGTTTGAAACGCCGGACATGAAGAGCGCCAAAGAGATCATTCTGACGGCGGAAAAGGAGGCTTCCACCCAGGAACGCTGGGAAAAAGAGACCCCTTTTTTGGCAGAGCTGATTGGCCGCTCCCTCCCCCCGCTCCCCTCTGTACGGGTGCTGGACTACGGCTGTGGTATCGGACGCATTTCCAAAGAGCTGATCGAAAAACATGGCTGCTCCTGTCTGGGGGTTGATATCAGCCAATCCATGCGACGTTTTGCCCCTCAATATGTCGCCTCCAAAAATTTTTCCGCCACCTCACCGACAAAACTCAGCCTCCTGGTCGAGAGAGGCTTTCGGGTGGATTTTGCCGTTTCCATCTGGGTGCTGCAACACTGCTCAACCCCTCAAGCCGACATCGCCTTGATCAAAAGTGTCTTGAAAAAAAACGGCCTTTTTTTCGTGGTCAACAACAAAGACCGCTGTATCCCCGCCCTGGACAGCGAGCAGCAGCCCGGATGGCTGAACGATTCCGTGGATGTGCTGGGCTTGCTGCGGGAAGCCTTCCAGGAGGTCGAAACCCTGGCCTTCACGCCCACCGCCACCACCCCCGAAATCATCGCCACCACCTACATCAAGCTGTTTCAAAACACCGGCTGAACAGCCTGGATTGATCGGGCAGGCCACTTTCAGACAGCGCCCCCCATTCATCGCTATCCCCTTTTCGACCAGGACCACCTCTTTGGGAAGGGATCTGGATGGCCACTGAGGAAGTGCTTCATCTTTTCTCTTTCCGAAAATCCACCCTATCCTTGGGTTTACTCATGGTCTCGGAGTCTCTGCTTGAAACAGGTTTGGAACAAGCCTCCTCTTCAGCAGCATCCGAGTCGGGCTTGTTGCTTTTATTGGGAAGGATGGTTGGGATGGATATTTTAGGGAAAATCTTGGGCAGTGGCGCCGCACAACCCATCGAAGCGGTAGGAAATGTGCTCGACAAGCTTTTCACCTCTGACGATGAACGGCTCTCCAAACAGGAAGCCCTGGCACGCCTCGCCCAACGCCCCCACGAAGCCCAGATCGAAGTCAATAAACTGGAGGCCCAACATCGTTCGATTTTTGTTGCCGGTTGGCGTCCCGCCATCGGCTGGGTCTGCGCCTTGGGGCTTCTGTTTGTCTTTGTGATCAACCCCGTCATCCAGTGGCATACTGGTGAGCCCGGACCCCGGATGCCCACCGACAGCATGACCATGCTGGTGACCTCACTCCTGGGTCTGGGTGCCCTGCGTACGGCGGAAAAATTTGGTGGGCGGAGCAAATAACCTGTCGGGAAGAGCTTCCCATTTCAGAAGGTTCCACGTAACTATTCAGCTTCGTTAGACTGCATGAAGGAGGGCCGCTGACCTTCAAACAGCAATTGCAGGGCTTCGGAAGC